>CAYMRE010000045.1:0-6550 GCA_964392755.1 uncultured archaeon | reverse complement strand
GCGAAAGCCAATTTATTTGTAAGTTAGATCGTATATTTAAACTTTTTGGTCAAGCAAAAGTGTTTTAAACTGCACACTTGCCCAATTATGCAAATGCCCGATGAGAGGCTTGCAAGAGCTTTAAGGGCGAGAGTTAGAAGAAGAATTCTTGAGGAACTTGTCAAATCCGGACCACTCAGCGTCGGCGAAATTGCCGAAAAGGTTGGTATAGCCGAGTACAACGCTTCTAAGCACTTGAAGTTGCTTCACGATTTGGGTGTTGTGGAGTGCCAATACGATCCTCCGAAGAAGATATATTACGTATCCATTCCCGAGATGGGAGAACTGCTCAAAGTTTACAATGAAGTTGCGAGCAAGCTGGCTAAGAGGTGATGGGATGAAAGTTGTGATAATTATGGGTTCAAAGTCCGATGTAGATTATGCGGGCAAGATAGCAAAAAAGCTCAGAGATTTTGGTGTGAATGTCGTTATGAGGGTTGCCTCAGCCCATAAGACGCCTCTAAAGGTTCTCGAAATAATAAAGGAGTATGAAAATGAAGACGTAGTTTTTGTGACTGTAGCTGGTAGAAGTAACGCTTTGAGTGGGTTTGTGGATGCCAATACAACTAAACCAGTTATAGCCGCTCCCCCTTACAGCGACAAATTTGGAGGGGCTGACGTATTTTCAAGTATAAGAATGCCCTCCGGCGTTGCACCTATGCTCGTGATGGAAGCAGAGAACGTTGCTTTAGCAGCTGTAAAGATCCTTTCACTCAAGTACGACGAGTTAAAGAAGAGGATTGCAGAGTATCAAGAGAAAAAGAAGTTGGAAGTTGAAAAGGCTGATGAAGAGGTGGTGAAATGGGAAGTGTAAAAGATTTGTTCGTTATAGAGGAACCTAAGGAAGACAAGATGGGTCTTGCGGACTTCATATTCTCGGATCGCTATTCCGTTTTTGATTACGGAGTCATGCCCGATTTAATAGAGCATAAGGGAGAGTCACTATGTCTCATTTCAGCCTATTTCTTCGAAAAGCTTGAAGATTCCGGGATAAAAACGCACTACATCGGTTTGGTTGAGGATGGAAAGGTGAAGAGGTTCGATGAGATCTCCGAACCGACAAATGTGATGAGGGTTAAACTTGCGAGGGTCGTTAAGCCGGAAAAGAAGAATGGTTACGATTACTCCATATTCAGAAGGCTTGGGGGCAACTTTCTAATCCCTTTAGAGGTCATTTACAGGAACAGCATTCCTAAGGGTTCTTCACTGCTTAGGAGGGTAAAGGAAGGAAAGGTTAAGCCCGAGGATTTCGGTTTAAAGGAGATTGTGGCTGGAATGAAGCTTGAGAAACCGATAATAGACTTCAGCACGAAGCTTGAGGATGTGGATAGGTATCTGAGCTATAAAGAAGCTAAAGAGGTATCGGGATTGAGCGATGAAGAGTTTGAAAGGTTAAAGGAGATAGCGTTGAAGGTGGATGAGATAATAACCTCCGAGGTTTCGAAAGCTGGGCTTGAGAATGAAGATGGAAAGATAGAGTTCGCCCTTGATGAGTTTAGGGAGATAATCGTCGTCGATGCTGTTGGAACTCCAGATGAGTGCAGATTCAACTATGAGGGATTCGATGTCAGCAAAGAACTTTTGAGAGACTACTACAGGAAAACCGAATGGTATAGAAAGCTGAAAGAAGTTAGGGGGAAACCCAATTGGAGAACTATTGTCGGAGAACCACCTAAGTTGAGTGAGAACGTAAGAATTCTTGCCTCTAAGCTTTACATGTCTCTGTGTAACGAGATAACCGGAAGAAAACTCTTCGATGTTCCCAAGCTTGGTGAAATCGTTAAGGAGATCAAAGAGGTGATGAAATGAAAGCCGCTTTGGCTTTGGAGGATGGAACTTACGTTGAAGGTAAGGCTTTTGGTGCTGAAAGAGATGCCTTAGGTGAAATTATATTCTGCACGAGCATGACCGGTTACGTTGAAGCTTTAACGGATCCAAGCTATAAGGGTCAAATCCTCATGATGACATACCCCCTCATAGGAAATTACGGAGTTTGTAGGGAAGATTTTGAGAGCGATGGAGTAAAAGTGGAGGGTTTCGTCGTCAGAGAGTTATGCAAAGAACCGAGCAACTGGAGGAGCGAGATGACCGTAGATGAACTGCTCAAAGAGTACGACGTTCCGGGAATTGAGGGTGTTGACACGAGAATGCTGACAAAGAAGATAAGAATTTACGGAACGATGAAAGCGGCTTTGGCTGTGGGAGATGTAGATAAAGAAGAGTTAATAGAAAGGGCAAGAACCCAGCCATCGATAAGCGATATGGACTTGGTTGATAAGGTCTGTGTGAAAGAGCCTAAGAGATTTGAAGCTGAGAAAGGGAAGTTCGAAGTCGTTCTGATAGACTGTGGGGTTAAGATGAGCATAGTCAGACAACTCTTGAAGAGGTGTGTTAACGTTACTCTCGTCCCCTACAACTACACAGCCAAAGATATTCTCGATATGAATCCCGATGGAGTTTTCGTTTCAAATGGACCTGGAGACCCTGCAAGGGTTAAGGAAACGATTGAAACCGTAAGGAGTTTGGTTGGTAAGCTCCCAATGGCGGGAATATGCTTGGGTCACCAGATCATAGCTTTAGCAATGGGTGCCAAGACTTTTAAGCTGAAGTTCGGACATCATGGAAGCAATCAGCCCGTTAAGGATTTTGAGACCGGTAGAGTTTTCATATCAAGCCAGAATCACAACTTTGCGGTTGATGAAAAAACACTGCCGAAGGGAATGAAGGTTACCCAGATAAACCTGAACGACAACACGGTTGAGGGCTTAAAGCATGAGGAGCTACCTCTCATGACCGTTCAATACCATCCTGAAGCTGGGCCGGGACCTCACGATACATACTTCTTCTTTGACGAGTTTGTGAGGATGTTGAAAGAGTATTGAGGTGTTGAAATGCCAAAGAGGGAGGATATTAGGAAGATAATGGTCATAGGAAGCGGACCGATAGTAATTGGTCAGGCTGCAGAGTTCGACTACTCTGGAAGCCAAGCTTGCAAAGCTTTGAAGGAGGAAGGTTACGAGGTAGTCCTTGTGAATTCCAATCCAGCTACCATAATGACCGATCCCGATATGGCAGATAGGATATACATAGAGCCTTTAACTGCCGATGTAGTCGCGAAGATAATAGAAAGGGAAACTCCCGATGCCCTACTTCCAACCCTCGGCGGTCAAACCGCTCTTAACTTAGCGGTTGAATTGGGTGAGATGGGTGTGCTTGATGAGTACGGAGTCGAGCTGATAGGTGCCAAACTTGATGCTATAAAGAAGGCTGAGAACAGAGAGCTTTTCAAGGAATGCATGCGTAAAATTGGTTTGGATGTTCCCAAGAGTGATATTGCGAGAGATGTTGAAGAAGCTTTAGCTATAGCCGAAGAGATAGGCTATCCCGTTGTCGTAAGACCAGCTTTCACATTGGGTGGAACCGGTGGAGGAATCGCTTATAACAAGAAGGAGCTTAGGGAGATCGTTGAAAAGGGTTTAAAGCTGTCGTTGATTCATCAGGTGCTAATCGAGGAGGGAGTAATCGGATGGAAGGAGTACGAGCTTGAGGTAATGCGTGACTTAGCCGATAACGTCGTGATAATCTGCCCAATTGAAAACTTCGATCCTATGGGGATCCACACCGGAGATAGCATAACAGTCGCACCAGCTCAAACTTTGAGCGATGTGGAATACCAGCAGTTGAGAGATGCGGCAATTAAGATAATCAGAGCGATTGGAGTGGAAACGGGAGGTAGTAACATACAGTTTGCCGTCCATCCCGAAAACGGCAGAATTGTCGCAATTGAGATGAATCCAAGAGTTAGCAGATCATCAGCCTTAGCTTCTAAGGCAACGGGATTTCCAATAGCTAAAATCGCAGCTAAGTTGGCTGTGGGTTACACTCTGGATGAGATTCCGAACGACATAACCAAGGAAACACCCGCAAGCTTTGAACCCACGATAGACTACGTGGTTGTGAAGATTCCACGTTTCGCATTCGACAAGTTCCCTACTGCGGATTCCACATTGGGAACTCAGATGAAGAGTGTTGGAGAAGTGATGGCAATAGGCAGAACTTTTGAGGAAGCTCTACAGAAAGCCCTAAGAAGCTTGGAAATCGGAAGATACGGATTGGGTTGCGATGGAAAGGATAGGGATCCCAGTAGAGAGGAGATAATCCAAAAGCTGAGAACACCCAATGCGGATAGGGTCTTTTACATACGCTACGCCTTAAAGAAGGGTTTCAGCGTAGACGAGATTTACGAGCTAACTAAGATAGACAGGTGGTTCATAAGGAAGATAAAGAACATCGTTGAAATGGAGGAGAAGTTGAAGGAGTGGGCTAAAAAGACAAACTACGATATTGAAAAAGTCCCATACGAGGTTTTGAGAGAGGCTAAGCGTTTGGGATTCTCAGATTACCAACTCGCTCAAATATTCAAGACTACGGAGAGGAATGTTAGAAGGGTTAGGAAGAGTAAGGGGATAAGAGCGGTTTACAAGATGGTTGATACCTGTGCTGCGGAATTTGAAGCCAAAACGCCATACTACTACTCAACTTATGAGGATGAGAACGATGCAGTACCTACGAAAAGAAAGAAGGTCATGATTTTGGGTAGCGGTCCGAACAGAATAGGGCAGGGTATCGAATTTGATTATTGCTGTTGTCACGCTGTATTCAGCTTGAAGGAAGAGGGTTACGAGACGATCATGGTAAACTGCAACCCAGAAACGGTTTCAACGGACTACGACACCTCTGACAGACTGTACTTCGAGCCTATAACGCACGAGGATGTTATGAACATCTACGACAACGAGAAGCCTGAGGGCGTGATAGTTCAGTTTGGTGGACAAACTCCTTTAAACATAGCGAAAGATTTGGAGGAGAGCGGAGCTAAGATTTTGGGGACTTCAGTCGATTCCATAGACTTTGCCGAGGATAGGGAGAGATTTTCGAAACTTTTAGAGGAGCTGGGTATACCTCAGCCCGAGCACGGAATTGCTTACAGCGTTGAAGAGGCTAAGGAGGTAGCTAAGAGAATTGGTTATCCCGTTTTGGTCAGACCTTCATACGTCTTAGGCGGGAGAGCTATGGAGATAGTCTACGATGAGAAGGAGCTTGAAAGATACGTAAGAGAAGCCGTCGAAGTTTCTCCTGAGAAGCCGATACTTATAGACAAGTTCTTGGAAGATGCGATAGAGGCTGAGGTCGATGCTCTATGCGATGGGGAGGAAGTTGTCATAGGTGGAATTCTTGAACATATTGAAGAAGCCGGAGTTCACAGCGGTGATTCAGCCTGCGTTATCCCGCCAATTTCCCTACCGAAACACATCATAGACACGATAATCGATTACACTCGCAAGATAGCCCTATCTTTGAAGGTCGTTGGGCTGATAAACATCCAGTTTGCGATAAAGGACAATGTCGTTTACGTGCTCGAAGCCAATCCGAGAGCAAGTAGAACCGTTCCCTTCATAAGCAAAGCTACCGGCTTGCCTTTGGCAAAGATTGCAGCGAAGCTGATGATGGGCAAAAAGTTGAAAGAACTTGGAATCAAGGAGAGGTTGAACCTCAAGCATGTTGCAGTGAAAGAGGCGGTATTCCCCTTCCAGAAACTGCCCGGAGTCGATCCGGTTTTAGGACCTGAGATGAAATCGACTGGTGAGGTCATGGGTATCGACTACGACTTCGGACTGGCTTACTACAAAGCCCAGTTGGGTGCTGGAATGAGGTTGCCGTTGGAGGGAACGGCTTTCATAAGCGTCAAAGACAAGGACAAGAATGAGAACATAGTTTGGGTGGCTAAAAAGTTGAAGGAGTTGGGATTCAGAATAATCGCAACTAAGGGAACTGCTGAATTCTTAAAGAGAAACGGTGTTGATGTGGAGGTTGTGAACAAGATCAGTGAGGGGAGACCGAACATCCTCGATGAGATCATCAACGGAAACGTCCATCTCATAATAAACACACCCAAAGGAAAGAGGGGAAGAGATGAAGGCTATCTTATCAGGAGAATGGCTGTAGACTACAACATACCGTACATAACCACCGTTGCGGGTGCTATTGCAGCTGTTAAGGGAATTGAGGCCGTTAAGAAGAGGAAGATGACGATAAAGAGCATTCAGGAGTATCACAGAGAGGTTGAGGAGACTATAGGTGTCGCAGATGATAAAGAAAGTTGACGACTTTGCAAGGTTGGATGTTTTTAGGGAGTTTAGGTCTGGAAAGCCTGAAGCGATTTTTGCTCAAAACAAGACGCCAGAACAGCTCGTTAAGATAGTTAAAGCGTATTTAGAGTGTACAGATTCCGTGCTTATAACCCGTCTAAATTATGAACAGATTAGAGCCTTGAAATCGAATTTTAAAGATGTTCACGTGAACGAGCTCGGTAAAATAGCAGTTGTAGGCAGAAAGGCTGAAGAGCTTAACGAAGGTAAAATAGATGGAATCGGAAAGACAGCTATATTTACTGCAGGAACATCCGATATACCCGTTGCGGAAGAAGCCTATACCACCGCCAGATTTTTGG
>CAYMRE010000044.1:0-6644 GCA_964392755.1 uncultured archaeon | reverse complement strand
AGCTTGGATATGAAGAATCCCGTGCAGTCGTGTAAATGCGGAAAAGTTCTAACGACCTTATCCCAGAACGGGAAAACCTTCCCTCTGAACTCCCTGATTCCTCTAACTCCGATAACGGGTTCAACTTCTTCGACCTTGAAGAACTCGGATGCGAACATCACGTTTTCCTCGTTTTCGTCAAACGTTATCGAACAGGTTGAATAGACCATTATACCACCGCTCTTGAGGTTTCTGAAAGCATTTCGAATCATCTTCCTCTGCACCTCTATCGTCTTAAGGTAAATCTCCCTATCGAACCTCCACTTCACACAGGGATAGCTTCTGAAGCTTCCAGTTGAGGAACAGGGAGGATCGACCAAAACCCTGTCCACATCTCCAACTTTAATCTTACAGCCGTCTGCAAGCCTGCATACAACATTTTTAACTCCCAACTGCTTCATCTTAGCCTTCATCCTTTCCAACCTTTCTGCAGAGTTATCTACGGCTATTATCACACCCCTGTTCTCCATCATACTTGCTATATGGCTCGCTTTTAAGCCCGGAGCGGATGCTAGATCCAGAATGATCTCGTCTGGTTGTGGGTCTAAAACGTGCGAAACAAAGCATGAAGCCAAATCTTGGACAACGTATTTTCCTTCGCTGTGCCAATCCAAGACAGAGGGATGCTTCTCATAGCTGACAACCTTGAACACCTCTGGTAAAGGCGTTTCCTCAATCTCGATCCCACTGTTCTCCAAATACCTCCTGACCTCCTCTACATTCGCTTTCAGTTCATTCACTCTCACGTAAACGCTCTGTTTCTCGTTGTTAGCCTTCATAAGCTCGATTGCACCACTTTCACCAAGCATATCAATCGCATACCTAACAAACCACTCGGGATGCCAGTATTCCAAAGCCAACCTCCTAACCTTGCTGAGTTTCCTAACCCTCTTCTTGTAATCGAACTTTTCAGCCCTCCTAAGAACTGCATTTGCAAGAGATGCCATCTTCAAGTTAAACCTACGCTTGACTATTCTGACGATTGAGTCGGTAGCCAAAGCCGGATGAACTCCTTTGAAGTGCATCTCGTAAACTCCAACCCTCAGCAAATTTTTGAAGATCGTATTCTGCTCGTCAAACCCCCTAAAGCAGTTCCTCAGGATGAAGTCGATCAAATTTAGCCTCTTTTCAATTTCGAAGACGTAAGCGTGAACAGAACTCCAAATGGCGTGATCACTAATTTTACCACTTAAACACCTCTTTATAGCCTCCTTCTCGGACAACTTCGTCTCCTCTATAACCTTGAGGACTTCAGCCACCAGCTCCTGCGTGTAAATCATCTTAAGCTGGGAGTTGAATCTCTGAGTTTAAATCTTTGTCTGAAAAGCTTTTATAGGAGTTTTTGAAAGATATTACATGGCGCTGTTCGATTGGGGAACCTACAACGGTAAGAGCAAACTTCACGTTGCGGAACTTTTAGGAATGCGTTTGACCGAAATTCCCCCATACGATTTCGTCAGGAGGAAATACGGTGAGGAGTATTTCAGGGAGTATGCCGAGCTTTCGAAGGCTTTTATAACAGTTACCGCTCACGCTCCCTATTACAGCACGGTATCTGAGGATAAGAGGGTTTTGGAGGGAGCGAGGAGGGGTTTGATTTCCTCAGCTAAAAAGGCCGAAATTGCCAACGCCGAAATCTTCAATCTGCACTTGGGAGGGAAACTCGACGATATAGACAAGACCATCGAGGTTGCGAGCGAGACTATAAAGGAGATTCTGAAGAACACTGAAAAAATCAAGATTTCGCTCGAAACAACCTATTCAAAGTACCTGTTAGGTTCTCTTGATGAAATAAGGGCTATAATGGAAACGCTGAACTCTGAGAGAGTAATTATATCTTTACAGCTTGAAAACGACTGGATGAGGGAGAAAGAAGTTTACAGGACTGGTTTATTCAGTATAGCGGATAAGGAAACGGATGAAGCGTTTTGGTATAAGATACTCAAGAAGGCTTTAAACATGTGTCCCGATTACTTATCTCTAAGATTCGCTCAAGTTACGGGTGTAAAGATAAGGGGAATGGTCGTGAAGAAGAGGGTTCCACTGGGAATGGGCTATCCGAATGTTGAGGTTCTGACAAAGGCTCTAGCCAAGTTCATAATTAAGGAGATTCACGAAGAGGACTTATCGACTGAGATTCACCTCATATACACCGGACTCCCAGAGAACAAGTATGTCGACTGCGTAAAGCTTTACTCAATGCTTGCCAACGAACTCGTTCCGTATCTGCAATGATAGAGCTTAGAGATTATCAGAGAGAAGCAATAGAACACGCTTTAAAGGCTAAAAGATCAACGCTCGTATTACCAACTGGAACTGGTAAGACTATCATCGGTGCATTTTTTTTAAAAAGACTTTTTGAGAACGGTAAAATAAGGAGGGCGATAGTTCTCGTTCCTACGCGAATACTGGTAGAGCAGACACATAACGTTTACAGGAGTTTGGGACTCAATTCCGAAAAGGTATACGGAATATTCAGTAAAGATGTGAGGGCTGAAGTGTGGAGAAAAGCTAAGATTGCAATTTCAACGCCAGAAACAGTCTACAACGACCTCGATGTTGTTGGAAATGTTGATGCTGTTGTTGTGGATGAGTGCCACCATGCCGTAGGTGACGATGCTTATGCAAAGGTTTTGAAGGAGATAGATTGCGAGTACAAGCTGGGATTGTCAGCCTTTATACCAAGGAGAAGGAGAAAGGAGATAGAGGAGCTAATTGGAGAGATCAGAGAATGGAGCGTAGAACGTCTTAAGGGTTACGTAGCTGAGTGGATAGGAGAGGTCTTCGAAACTAAGTTTAACAGGAGAGAGATGGAAGTGTACGACGAGATCGATAGAAGGAGATGTAAGGCTAAAGGTTCTGAGAAGCTCATATACACGTCAGCTTTAAAGTTCTTTGCCAAAGACGGCGCTTTAGCTTTAAAGGAGAGTTTGAGTAGAGAGACTAAGCTTTCAAAGCTATTGGAAGATCTGAAGGACGAAACAATGAAGTTAAGAGACTTGCACAAGCTTAACTACCTCTTCAGAGCTTTAGAACTTTACGAGGGATTTGAGAAAGCGATAGTTTTTGTGGAGAGGGTGGTAGTTGCGAAGAAACTGTTTGAAATTCTCAGTAAGTATTTCGATACCGCTTTGATTGTGGGAAGGAGGGAAAGAAAAGAAGAAGATTTGGAGCGGGCTAAAGAAGCGAAAATAGTTGTGTCAACTTCAGCGGGAGAGGAAGGTGTCGATTTACCTACAGCCGATCTCTTGATAAACTGGTCCAACACTTCAAGCCCTTTGAGATTCATTCAGAGACACGGTAGGATAATGAGAAAGGTGGGGAAACCCGTTAAGTTCGTCGTCTATCTGGTAACGCCAGATACGATCGATGTAGACGATCTACTTGCATCGGCGGAGCAAGCTAAAAGGATAATAGACGTAAACATCGATAAAAATGCTCTTGAAGAGCTTTGGAGGGCATCGAGGAGGAGGAAGATAATCGAATTTTTAACCGAGCCGATGCCTATGGAGTGGTTGGTTGAGATAAGTGGAAGGACTTTAGCTGAGGTTAGGTTTGCACTGAAGAAAGCCTGCGAGGAGGGGGAGGTCGTTTACATCTACACTCACCTTGGAAAAACTTACATCAGAGTTGATCACATCAAAAAGCTTGAGAGATTTTCAAACTTCCTCAATCCCGTGTGGGAAGGGAAGGTTAAGATAAACGGCAGTGTCAGAGGAGATTATTTAAAGCTGAAGTCGAGGCTTGAGAAGAAGTTACCACTACAAAAGCTGGAGGTTGTTGTTGCAAAGAAGGTTGGTGATGTCATAGAGTACGACCACAGAGTTTACAACTTCAGAATAGCAAGCTCAGACGTTCTCGATGTAGTTCTGAGAAACGCACTTTCCAACTTCTGACAAAGCTTATATTTTGATTGAGTAAGTAGAGAGAGTGGAGGACGTAAAAGTAGCACTGAGTAGGGAACTCACGTTTTTTGATATAACGATGATAGGAATTGCTGGGATGATTGGCGCTGGCATATTCGCACTAACTGGCATCGCTTCTGGCATCGCTGGACCCGCAATCCTTCTCGTGTTCCTTTTCAACGGCATGATAGCAACATTTACAGGCTTATCCTACGCTGAGTTGGGTTCCGCAATTCCTGAAGCGGGAGGTAGCTACATCTGGGTTAGAGAGGCGATGGGAGACCTTATGGGATTCATAGCTGGCTGGTGCGATTGGGCTGCACACACAATCGCCTGCTCTTTATACGCCATAACCTTTGGAGCATTCTTCTCCGAGATAATCGTAAAATTCGTTGACCTTCCTCAGAAGAACGTAGCGGTGGTTTCAGCTTTAGCTGTGGTGACATTCCTGACTTACGTCAATTATTTAGGTGCAAAGGAGAGTGGAAGGTTAGGAGGGGCTGTTACACTCTTTAAGGTCATAGTGCTGGTAATTTTCGGTGCATTCGGCGTTTACAAGACTTTAACAACTCCAAACTGGGTTTCGGCATTTCAACCGTTTATGCCCCACGGATGGGTTGGTGTCTTAACCGCTATGGGTCTAACTTACATCGCCTTTGAAGGATATGAGATAATAGTTCAGAGCGGTGAAGAGGTGAAAAATCCGGAGAGGAACATTCCAAAGGCTATAATGGCTTCGCTCTGGATAACCGTAGCAATCTACATACTCGTAGCCTTTGCACTGATAGGTGCCGTTAAAGCCAATATTCCAAGCTGGATGTATCTCGGTCAGCTGAAGGAATACGGTCTTATAAGAGTAGCAAACCAGATAATGCCATTCGGTTCAGCTTTGATAATCGCTGGTGGATTGGTTTCAACTGTCAGTGCTATGAACGCGACGATATACTCCTCTTCAAGGGTTTCTTTTGCAATGGGGAGAATTGGATACCTGCCAAAAGTATTTTCGAGAATACACGCCAAACATAGAACCCCTCATATTGCAACGGTTTTTAGCTATCTAATAATAGCGGTTATGTGTCTGCTACCGATAGAGGCGGTTGCATCTGCGGCGGATATAATGTTCATACTCCTCTTCGTCCTCGTAAACGCTGTTGTAATAATTCTGAGACTCAGAAGACCCGACTTAAAGAGGTCTTTCAGAACTCTCTCCCCATATCTACCCCTAACGGCAATAGTAGCACAGATAACAATCGGATACTTCCTCGTAGCGAATATAGAGCATGGTGATATAGCTTTGGAAGTTTCCATCCTTTGGATATTCCTCGGTTTGTTCGTTTACTTCGCTTACGCTGAAAAGGAGAGAATGAGAAGGGAAGAGGAAATCACAAAAACAGTTTACGAAGAGTACCCCATTGAGAGAAAGGCTTACAGAATTTTGGTATCCGTAGCCCATCCAACATACGGTAAGAGGCTTGCAAAATTTGCGGAGGTAATAGCCAAGGAGAAGGATGGAGAGGTAATCGTTTTAAACGTGGTTAATGTTCCGAGACAGACAATTTTGAGCGCATACCCTTACGTTGAGAAGGCGAAGGAGTTTGTTTACGATGTTATGAACGTTTTGAGTGTTCCGAAGGGTGGTGTAGTCAAAGTGGGGCATGACGTTGCGAGAGCCATCTTAAACGCCGTAGATATGTTGAAACCGGACATGCTTATCGTGGGATGGAGGGGAAGGACTTTCAGAAGAGATGTCGTTTTGGGTAGCACGATAGACCCGATACTTCTCAAAGCTAAGACTGATGTAGTGGTGGTTAGATTGGGGGAAATAGAGGATATTAGGCAGATTTTAGTGCCAACGGCTGGAGGTCCTCACTCGACACTTGCATTAGAACTTGCAAAAACGTTTGCAAAAGCTTTCAACGCAAAGGTAAGGGTAATCTACGTTGGAAGAAGTGAGGAAGATAAGGATAGGGCTGAGAGAGCTTTCAAGGTTGCTGAAGATGTTTTGAAGGATACTGAGCATGAATGCATATTTGAAATAGACAACGATGTTATCGGAAGGATTGCAAAACATGTGGAGGATAGCGATATAACTTTCATAGGTGCTACGACGAGATCATTTTTAAAGAACTTCATCTTCGGAGTGTTTCCAGAAAGAATAGTCAAAAGGACTACAAGGACTGTTGCAATGACGAGAAAGTGGGTTGGGGTTATAGAGGCTATAAAGCCTAAATGACAACCATTTGAGCATGCCAACATTCTCCTATTTTTAAGACGTTTTCCCTATCGATTATCCCCATCTCTATTGCCAACTGAACAGCCCTCTTACCAGTTATGTTTGCAATCGTTGCTATTCTCAAAGCCTTTCTTACCTCCTCCTCATCGACTTCCTTATCTCCGTAAAAACTCTCCTTAACCTCTATCTTCAGATCACCCTCTCTAAACGTTTTACCGACTATTTCCGAATCACATACAGCCACAACTATCTCTCCCTTCACTCTGTAAACCTTAAGCCTGAACTTCACCGAAGTCGTTTAGGCTCTCAAGTATATTATCCTTGTCGTGCAAAATTTTATATCTCAAGTGCAACTTTTGGACATGAATACCGTCGTCGATACCGCTCTGTGGTTGTTGGGTGGCGCTCTACTCTCGGTAGTAATAACGAGAACTTACGACTTCGTGTTCTTCAGAAAGTTCGATCTT
>CAYMRE010000043.1:5972-7469 GCA_964392755.1 uncultured archaeon | reverse complement strand
GCTACACACGGAGCATTATTGGCTGAAGAGGCTCCAGAGGCTTACAAGATGAGCGACGATGTTGTTGAAGTTGTGCATAGAGCCGGTATTTCGAAGATCGTTGCAAGATTAAGAC
This sequence comes from uncultured archaeon, assembly GCA_964392755.1. Classification (GTDB taxonomy): domain Archaea; phylum Halobacteriota; class Archaeoglobi; order Archaeoglobales; family Archaeoglobaceae; genus Archaeoglobus_B. The sequence continues at coordinate 7,354 of CAYMRE010000043.1, read as the reverse complement.
CCTTGGGTGTTGCTAAGGGTTAAAGCCATCATATTTTAATTTTTGAGTATGGAAATCGGTCTTTACTTCATCACATCGTCTGATTTTGGTAGAACCCATGAGGAGCTGGCTGAAGCTGTTTTAAAGGCAGGAGTTAGGTTCATTCAGTTCAGGGAGAAGAGTATGAGTGCCAGACAGATGTTCAGCGTTGCCAAGAAGCTGAGAAAACTTACATGGGATTACTCAGCAACTCTGATAATCAACGACAGAATAGACTTGGCTTTAGCGGTTGATGCTGACGGGGTTCATTTGGGACAGGATGATTTGCCTTACGAGGTTGCAAGGGAGATGTTCGACGGCATAATAGGTGTTTCAACTCACAGCGTTGAAGAGGCAAAGAAAGCTGAGAAGTTTGCCGATTACATAAGTGCTGGGCCAGTATTTAAGACTACAACGAAGGAAGATGCGAAGGAACCGATAGGAATAGAGGGTTTGAGGAGGATAGTTTCATCGGTAAAAAAGCCCGTTGTGGCGATAGGCGGGATAAACAAATTTAACATTGAAGATGTCCTAAAAACTGGAGTTAAGGGAGTAGCGGTAATTTCTGCAATTGCAAATTCGCAAAACCCCGAAAAATCAGCCAAAGAGTTGTTGGAAATCGTTAAAAGGTATCTGAACAACTGACTTCATGAAGTGCATAACGTTAACGGTGGATGCAATAATACCGTATAAAGGCGGAATCGTTCTCATAAAGAGGAGGAACGAGCCTTTCAAGGATCACTACGCCTTACCCGGTGGAATAGTGGAATATGGTGAAAAAGTCGAAGAAGCTTTGGTTAGGGAGGTTAAAGAGGAGACAGGTTTGGATGTAGAGCCTTACAGGCTTGTAGGTGTTTATTCCGATCCGAATAGAGATCCGAGGGGGCACTTCGTCTCAATATGCTTCATTGCAATTCCAAAAGGTGGCGAGCTTAGAGCTAACAGCGACGCAAAGGATGTAAGAGTTTTCAAGCTCGATTCACTACCGAAGCTTGCATTTGATCACAACAAGATGATCGAAGATGCAAAGCCTTATCTGCGCGACCTAATTGAGGGTTAACTTTTTTAACAACTCCAACGTAGTTACCAACCTGCGGAGGTGGTCGCTTGAAGTTCTGTCCGAAGTGCGGTAGTTTCATGATTCTCAAAAACGGTAAGTTCGTGTGCAGGAAGTGTGGATACGAAGAAGAAAGCGAGAAGAAGGAGTTTGTAATAGAGTCGAAGAGAAACGAGAATGATATTCCCGTGATCGAAGAAAGGATAGAGACTTTACCAAAGACTAGGATAGTTTGTCCCTATTGTGGAAATAAGGAAGCTTACTGGTGGATAAGACAGATGAGAGCTGCGGACGAGCCAGAAACGAG
>CAYMRE010000043.1:0-5872 GCA_964392755.1 uncultured archaeon | reverse complement strand
ATCTTTGTTAACACATAACATTTCCCAACACATGAGTAGCATAATAATAATTTTATAAATTTAGATAAATTTATTAGTTTTTAGGTAGTCCATACTATGGAGGTGAGCAAAATGGAGAAGAAGGTGGAGAAGAAGGAAGCCGAAAAGACTGTTAGGGAGATAAGGTTGTATTTCGCAGCTTGAAATACATTCTATGAAATTTAAATATTTTATTGAAATTTTAAAATTTTCTGCTAAGCCTCTTACAATTATATACCCCATTCCTATACTACAGCTTGCTGTTTTTTCTTACTCTAAACACAACTTGAACTCACTGTTTTTGGAATTGATATTTTCCTTCACATTCTACCCCGCTGTAAATATATGGAATCATGTAAACGATGTGAAAGAAGACATCTTGGGGGGAAAGTACAACATCTTTGCCGAAGGTGTCGGTCTCAGAATCTTCGGTGCAATTTTGGCGATTCTACTGTATTTTGTATCGTTTTTGATAATAGTTAAGCACGGAAACGCAATCAGCCTAATTCTCTTCATCATCTGTTTTCTGACTACTTGGGCATATTCCGATAGAATAGTCTTTGGTAGATGTCTCACAAGGTTGAAAGATCACTATGTAACAGAACTAATTGCCTTTATAATCTTTTATCCTTCTTTTACACTTCTCCTTTGGACGTTCTTCGAAGATTTGAATGCAAGGGCAATTGCTTTATCGTTGACAATTTTATTTTTCGTTCTTTTTGGCATATTTATCAAAGATATTAAAGACATCAGCGGTGACGAGAAAGCTGGTTTAAAAACACTCGGAGTTGTTTTCACACCCAACATACTCATAAAGCTTGCTTACATATCCCTTTTTCTTTACTATTTAACAATTCTTATTTTTACTCTTCTTGGATTCTACAATATTTTGACGATCCTCTCAACACTACCGTTCATACCAACTCTTATCTACGCCAAATCACTGAAAAGTAAAAACTGGATAATTACAATTGAAACGTTACCGTACTTTAAAAGGACGTTGCTCATGAATATGATCTCAATATTCTTGTTTGTTGTTACTGGACTTTTATCTCCAACATGACGGAAGTTCCCGATGTCATAAAACACAACCCCTTTTCGATTTCGGAGAAGTGCCTTTTTTTAAGGTCTCTACATCTCATTGATGGAAATGCCGAAAATATACCGAAATAATCTCTACAGAATTCGTCAGCCATGTTCTTTACCTCAATGCATCTTCCAGCAAACATTGGTATGACGTTTGCGTCTATAACGAAGAAATCGAAAGAATTTTCGAATTTCTTACATTCAAACAAATTTCTAAACGCCTTAATTCCCCCTCTGAAGAATTCGCCAACGAACAGAGCTTTATCGTAGAAAATGTCTAAATCAAATAGTGATGGATAAATAGACAGAGGATAGGGAGCCAATCCAAGAATGGATGAACCAAAAGTCTTTTCACTTATGAAAGCTAAACCGTAAGGTGTGACTGTTCTAAGCTTTTCTTCTTCAAGCATCTTTATGACATCATTTTCACCGTAGGTTTGAATAAATCTCTCCTTTTTAAGAAACTCAACTGCCGGGATACCGTTCACATCCCCGATAGCAACACCTTTCTTAAGAACATCAACTTCCTTAACGCTCGTAAAACAATTTCTGATTATTTCTGCAGTCTCTTCATAGCTTTTACCCCTTTCGGGAAATACATCGTGAAATATTGCGTTAACTCTATTCTTGAAGCATACTGCAACTGCAGATCTTCCTAAGACGTTGTAATTGGCAAAAATTAAAGGCGTTCCAAAACCCGCTTCTAATGGAAGCAGGTTAAGTCCGATAACCGGCTTTTCTCCATCAAAGACTCTCAAAGCTTTGTTTGCTGGAAAGATATACTTTTCCTCTAAAACTTTTGAGCATCTCTCCAAGGCTTCGAGCTTTGATCTTTTGTCCTTAGCTCTCCAAAGACGGTATCTCCAGATTGTGTTATTTAGAAGTATAAAATTATACATATCCCATCTGCTACTAAATCTAAATAGAGGAAATATCGTTACAGCGGAACTCCAGTTTTTCATTGTTCTCTTCAATCTCGTAAAAGTCTCTTCGGCAGTCTTTCCCTTAGCCCAGAAAACTTCAACATTCTTTTCAAAAAAGAGTAACGCCAAACCTCTTGTCCAAACACCTTCCTTAGTTACGTATCCCTCAACTATGCAACCGGACATCTTACAATCTGGAAACTTCACCTTAAGGTACCTCAACACCTTATCGTAAAGCTTCCAAGTACTCTCGGTTAGAAAGAGAAAGTAAAATTCGGGTTCGAAGTCTAACTTAAGCTTACCATCCAAATCCTTAACGATTTCATCAAACTTCGTGTGAAGGGTGTAAACGTACTCTATCATGACAGTGCCGAACGCAGGGAAGATATATCCATTTCGAATTTGTAAAGAGACATCTCTTCATTCGAAACCATGACCAATACCAAAATCTTGGAGAGAGGTATAAGCCTAACGAAGAGATTTTTGAACTTCGTTCCCATTTCGCTGAGTTCCTCCGCAACGATCATATCAAGACTATTCTTTATGTGTCTGTCCAACCAGTCCACGATCTTCAGAAGTGTGATCTTATCCCTGCATCTAACTAACATAGGTACCCCATCCACTCTAAACACTCCTATAAAAATCAGCGAGGGATCGTCCAATATGTTCAGTATCTCGTGGACTCTTGATAGCATTCAACCACCCACCTTATCAGATGCTTTACCTCTTCATCGTAATATGAACCCTCCTCTAACGCCATCTTTATCTTTTCCAATAAATCCTCTGGTATGCCTTCTAATTCCTCCTTACTAAATACATCCTGTAGCGTCATCTTTTTTTTAACACCGTCAACGTAGTACTTACTGTCAACTACTATACCCAACCCCTTGAAGATTCTGTAAGGGAACACACCCTCCGCATGCCACGATTTTCTGTGCTTAACTATCCTCAAAGTTCTATCGAGAACTTCACCGTACCCCAACTTTTTCATGTGTATAAGGCAGTCACAGAGAAAGGAAGGCAGTGCTATACTTGGCACATCCAGATTGCCCGATAATGGCTCTTCAACGGTTATAACCGTAGTTCCTACCTTTCTGAGCTGTTCAAAAAACCAGTTTACATCTTTTCTTACATTGTAATCCAGCGTTGATAGAAGGGGCGTAAATGAATCTATAACAACCCTAACTTTACCGTTTGTGTTTTCAACTATGAAATTCATAAGCTCATTGTTTAGAAACGTTATATCCTCCACGACGAACTTTCCTATCTTTAAGAGATCATTGTTAATGTAGCTTTTAATGTCCCATCCCATATTCTCAGCAGTTTTTATGACATCTTCTTCACTCATATCGAATGAAACGAAGAGACACTTCTCATTATTTTTTAAACCTTGAAGTACGTATTGAAGAGTAAATATTGTCTTTCCAACACCCGTAGTTCCAAGAATAACGTTGACCGTATTAGGTAGGAACCCACCTCCTAATAGAGGATCCAATCCAAACACGCCGGTCTTGATCCTCATCATACTCACCCAATCTCTGTGGCTCGAATGTACTTAATAAAAGTTGCCCTATAGCTCCAAAAAAGAGAGAGTGTAAAAAAACTACTCCACTTTAATCTTCTTACCCTTCTTCTCGGGATACTTCTTCTTGAATATTACCTCCAAAACTCCGTTGTTGTATCTCGCTTTTGCGGAATCTGGAATAACCTCGCATGGAAGCTCAACTCTCTCATAGTATCTCCTGTTCTCGCTCTCGGCTTTTATCTCCAGCTCTCTTTCAGTTGCATTTAGTTCGATGTCCTCCTTGTTAACTCCGGGCATCTCCGCTATGACCTGTACCTCTTCATCCGTTTCAATCACGTCTATGAGTGGCTTTCTTTCTTCGATACCAGTTTCTCTTATTTCTGGCTTGGTTCCGAACTCCTTTATCTCTGGCTTTCCGTCAGGACCAATTCTTATGCTGAAACCTCTTATTATAGGCTTGACTTCCCCTTCTCCCCTCTCGAACCTTCTGAACAACTCCTCTATGTCTCTAACCATCCTCTCGAATATCTCATCGATGAAATCGAACTCTCTACCGAACACATCGAAAGGTTCCCACTCCTCCCTTCTCCTTCTCCTCCACCAAACCATGTCTACCACCTCCAAATTAGGCGTACATCTTGCGGAACGTTTCCATAATATCCTCATACTTCTTCAAGTCATCTTTAGTTAAACTTGGCTTAATCCTTTCGATAGCCTTCTCCAAGTGCTTTTTGGTTATTCTTATCTTACCAGCGATCTCCTTAGCTTCTTCTTTCGTCATTCCGGGCTTTATAGACTCTCTTATTGCGAGCATACCCGCCTCTCTGCAAACAGCCTCTATGTCAGCTCCAGTGTAACCTTCAGTTTTCTCAGCTAACCATTCGCATATCAAATCTCTCAACTTTTCCTCCAACTTTCTCCTTAGCTCATCTGGCAACTTTTCAATATCCTGGACACTCTTGACCTTCTCGAACTCCCTGTTCTCGGACTTCAGCAATTCAACAGCCTTCTTAACGTCTTCGTCATCGTAAGATAGTGGCTTTCCTCTGAGGTGTATCTTGAATATTTCCTTCCTTCCTGCTTTATCTGGCGGTGGAATGTAGATGTGCCTCTCTATTCTGCCGGGTCTGAGTAAAGCTGGATCGATCATGTCTGGTCTGTTGGTTGCAGCTATCACGAACACATCCTTCAACTCCTCTATTCCATCCAATTCTGTCAAAAGCTGGCTGACAACTCTCTCTGTTACGTGTGTATCCGCACCCAACCCTCTTCTCGGTGCTAAAGCGTCTATTTCATCGAAGAACAGAATACATGGAGCAACCTGCTTAGCCTTCCTGAACATCTCTCTTACATGCCTTTCGCTCTCTCCAACCCACTTGCTCAGCAACTCGGGACCTTTAACGCTTATGAAGTTCGCGTTAGCCTCGTTGGCAACAGCCTTAGCAAGCAGTGTTTTACCCGTTCCCGGTGGACCGTAGAGCAGAATCCCCTTAGGCGGTTTTATGCCAGTAGCTCTGTAAATATCTGGATACTTCAAGGGCCATTCTATAGCTTCTCTCAACTCCTGCTTCGCATGTTCCAATCCACCGACATCGTCCCACGTAACTTTAGGAACTTCCACGAGTACCTCTCTCATTGCAGAAGGCTCTATCAACTTCAAAGCTTCTAAGAAGTCTTCCTTAGTAACCTTGAGGTTCTCGAGTACCTCCTCTGGAATCTCCTCTGCTTCAACATCTATCTCTCCACTCTCTATCCTTTTCCTCAAAGCGTGCATTGCGGCTTCCTTAGCCAAAGCGGCTAAATCTGCACCTACGAATCCAACGGTTAAATCGGCAAGTTCTTCAAGCATCAAGTCTATGAGCCTGTTTCTGACCTCGTTGAATACATCTTCGTCCTCTTTGAGCACTTTAACAATCTCTTCCTCGCTCGTAGCCTTTTCAACCTTCTCTATGAACTTGTCAACATTCTTACCCTCCTCCTTCATCTGTCTAAGAACCTTGAGCACATCGTTCCTATTGTAATCTGGTTCTATCGGCATTCCCCTAGTGTGTATCTGCAGAATTTCCTTTCTGCCCTCTCTGTCAGGTACACCGATTTCAATCTCTCTATCGAATCTGCCCGGTCTTCTCAAAGCTGGATCGATCGCATCTGGCCTGTTCGTAGCTCCAATTACGATGACATCTCCCCTTGCCTCCAAACCGTCCATTAAAGCAAGTAACTGAGCAACGACCCTTCTCTCTACCTCACCAGTAACCTCCTCCCTCTTTGGAGCTATAGCATCAATCTCGTCAAAGAAGATTATCGAAGGTGCATTTTCCTT
>CAYMRE010000042.1:0-7482 GCA_964392755.1 uncultured archaeon | reverse complement strand
CCTTTGGAGCCCGCGACCGGGGTTCGAATCCCCGCGGGGCTATCAAAGTGATGAAGGGCTAACGCCCTGATACATGATGAAAAAGTCCTACGCTGAAATCGTAACCGTTATTTTTGATTTTTGTCAACTCGAAACATGATTAAAGTCGCTGTAGCCGGTGCTGCTGGTAGGATGGGAAGATTGATTGTTAAGAACGTTGTTGAAGATGAAGAGCTCGAACTTGCCCAGGCTTTTGACGTGAGGGAGATTGGAAAGGATGCTGGTGAATTGGCTGGCGTTGGTAGAATTGGCATTCCGATAACGGATGCAGGGGAAATGGAGAATGTTCTTAACGCCGACGTTTTGGTGGATTTTACGGTAGCCGAAGGTGCGGTTGAGAATATAAGGGTTGCGAGCGAAAGGGGTGTTAAGCTGGTCGTTGGAACGACAGGCTTTACGGAGGAGCACTGGAAGAAAATTAAGGAATACTGCAAGAGAGTTCCGGCTGTAATATCACCAAACTTCAGTGTTGGTGTGAACATCTTCTGGAAGCTTGTAGAATTCGCTTCGAAGTTCTTGAAGGATTACGATGTCGAGATTCTGGAAATTCACCACAGATTTAAGAAGGATGCACCGAGCGGAACCGCTTTAAAAACGGCTGAAATCGTTCAGAGAGTTACAGGTGAGAAAAAGATCGTATTTGGAAGGGAGGGAAACTGTCCGAGAGGAGATGAGATAGGTGTGCTTGCCATAAGAGGAGGAGACGTGGTTGGAGAGCATACAACGTTCTTCATAGGGATGGGTGAGAGAATCGAGATCACTCATAGGGCGTGGAGTAGGCAAGCTTTTGCGAGTGGTGCTATAAGGGCTGTCAAGTGGATTGCAAGGGTTGATAAGCCGGGTATCTATGACATGGATTACGTATTGGGATTCAAACAGCTCTAAGAATTTATTAAGTTAGACATTATTTGATTTATTATCAATTACCCCAACTTCACGTTGCAATGACCATCGGCATCCTAACTTCAATCCGACATACGTGGTAGCCCCTATTCCCAAGATAAAAATTTATATACCACTTATGACAAACAGATGATTGGAGGTGGTGTGAATGGCTGAGTTGCCCCTTGCCCCAATCGACAGGTTGGTAAGGAAGGCTGGAGCTGAGAGGGTTAGCGCAGAAGCTGTAGAGAAGTTGAGAGAGGTCTTGGAGGACTACGCAATTGCCGTAGCAAAGAAGGCTGTCGAAGTTGCCAAGCACGCTGGAAGAAAGACTGTCAAGGTTGACGACATCAAGCTGGCTGTCGAGATGACCAAGTAAATTTCTTTTTTATTATCATTCTTTTATGCTTTATCTCATACGCTATTCTGAGATATTCCTCAAGTCAGAGCAGGTGAGAAGAAGATGGGTTAACAAGCTGATTAAAAATATAAGGAGAATTATAGGCGATTGCAAGTTTAGGCTTGAGAGGGGTAGAATTTGGCTGATAACAGACAGAAACGTTGACGATAAGCTGAGGAAGATTTTTGGGATAGTGTCATTCTCACCGTGTGATCACTGCAAGCTCGATGAGCTTGAAGATTTCGTGTTAAAGTTTTGTAGGGGTAAATTGGAGTCCGTAAGGACTTTCGCTGTAAGGGTTAAAAGAGTTGGTGAGCACGACTTTACATCGCAAGATGTGGAGAGAAAACTTGGAGCGTTGATACTGAAAAACTTTCCACACCTAAAGGTTGATCTCGAAAACCCTGAAAAAATTATCTACGTTGAAATAAGAAATGAAGATTGCTACGTCTTTGACGAAATAATAAAAGGTGCTGGAGGGCTTCCTTTGGGAGTTGAAGGAAAATTGGTATCTCTATTTTCTGGCGGGATAGATTCACCCGTTGCCACTTGGCTGATGATGAAGAGGGGTTGTGAGGTTGCGCCAGTATACTTCGACATAAGACCTTTTACGAGTGAAAGGGCTATTGAAAGGGTTGAAAAGGTTGCTCAAGTATTGAAGGAGTACGATCCCGACTTTGAAGTCGTTGTGAAGGAGCACGGTGAGTTCTTGAAGAGGGTTAAGGAAGTTTTGAAGGAGAAAAAACTTGAAAGCTACACATGCATACTCTGCAAGAGGAGAATGCTGAAGGTTGCGGAGGAAGTGGCGAGAGACATTAAGGCGAAGGGTATAGTTACTGGAGATTCGCTTGGGCAGGTTGCAAGTCAAACTTTGGACAACCTTTTGGTGATAAGTCAGGCGTGCAACTTGCCAATCTACAGACCTTTAATAGGATTTGATAAGATTGAGATTGAGGAGATAGCGAGAAGGATTGGAACGTTCGAGTACTCAACCATTCCAGCTGAGTGCTTAGCCGTTCCGAAAAGACCGACTACTAAGGCAAATCTTGAGAAGGTTTTAGAGATAGAGGAAGAACTTGAGTGAGAAAGATTTATTAGTGGAGGTAGCAAAGTTATTTAAGTGATGAATCAGGCAGGATCTGATTCAAGATGATGAAGGCTGTACTCCCTGATTTTTAAGTTCTTTAAGCTTCTTCTCGCAGAACTCAAATATCTCCCTGCCTTCCTCCTTTGTGATGTAACCGCTGGCTATGTAGTTTCCGATGTAGGGGTAGATGATGTTGTCAAGCTCCCATTGTACTCTCCTGTAATCTTTTGCACTTCTGAAAAATTCCTCCAAAGCTTTGAGTATCTCATCCTTAAGCTTCATCAACGGTGTTGAGATTAAGTATATATACGTTTTAGCATAAGATATTGAGGACATGACAATCCACGTAATAGACACGAGCACGATATTCATGAGGAAAGCGTATTACGAGAATATGGTTACGATTCCAGAGGTAGTTGACGAAGTGAAGGATGAAAACTCGCAGTTTTACTTCTCCCTACTCAACTTGAGAGTTGAGGAAGCGAGCGATAGAAACGTTGAAAAGGTTATAAGAGTTGCCAAGAAAACTGGAGACATACACAAGCTATCCAAGACGGATATAAAGCTCATAGCAAAGGCTCTCGATATAAAGGAGAGTGGGGAGGATGTAATCCTTGTCACGGACGATTACTCAATTCAGAACGTCGCCATGTCTTTGGGTCTGAAGGTGGATAACATAGTCCAGCCCAAAATATCGAAACACTTTAGATGGGTTAAGGTGTGTAGGGGTTGTGGTAGGACTGTTGAAGGTGACGTTTGTCCTATCTGTGGGAGCGAAGCTATGATCAAGAAGGTGAGAAGATGAAGGTGGACGATTTGGTTGAGAGGGCAAGAAGGTTGAAGGAGAAGGGTTTAACGATTGGTGAGATTGCATCGGAACTTAACGTTTCGAGAGAGACTGCAATGTGGCTCTTGGCTAAGGTTAGAGAAGATAAGGTGATTTCGGACGTTTACGTTGATTTAAGAGCAATATCGAGTCCTTACAGGATGAGAAGCATAGCCAACGCTATAGCGGATATGATATACGAAACCGTAGACGAGAATCCGGATGTGGTGGTTGGAATTGCAACGAGCGGTATTCCCATTGCAACCTTTGTTGCTGAATCCTTAGATGCGGACTTGAGCATGTATTACCCGAAGAAGTTGAAGTGGGAAGGCGAGGAGAGTAGGGTTGGTGGAGTTTTCAGTGAGAATTTTGCAAAGATTGACGGGAAAAACTGCGTAATAGTGGATAACGTGATTACCACCGGAAACACGATAAGGGAAACGATAGAACAGGTTAGAAATAGGAAGGGCAACGTTCTGTGTTCAGCGGTGATAATAGATAAGAGGGGTTTGAGTGAGATAGAGGGAGTTCCACTTCTGAGTCTATTCAAGATCGTAAGGATTTGATGAAGGTAACCGTAGTGATTCCAACGCTCAACGAAGAGGAGAGTATAGGCAACGTGATAGAGGGATTCAAGAGGTTGGGTTACAACGACATACTTGTAATAGATGGAAACAGCACGGATAGAACGAGGGAGATAGCTGAGGAGAAAGGCGCAAGGGTAGTCATTCAGAGCGGGAAAGGGAAAGGTCAGGCTGTTGCTGAAGCTTTCCAAATCGTCGACAGCGATGTGTTGGTTTTGATAGATGGAGATGGAACTTATTTGCCGGAAGATGTTGAGAAACTGCTCGAACCTATAAGGAGGGGAATTGCAGATCACGTTGTAGGGAACAGATTTGCGAATTTCGAAAAAGGCGCTTTCACACGCCTAAATCTCATCGGAAACAAGGTCCTCAACGCCTTGTTTAGATTCATCTACGGGGTTGATCTTCACGATATACTATCCGGTTATAGGGCTTTGAGGAGAGACGTTTACAAGAGCGTCGAGTTGAAAAAGCATGGATTTGAAATAGAGACGGAATTGACGGTCGAAACGTTAGCTAAGGGTTACAGAATAATAGAGGTTCCGATCAGCTACAAGAAGAGATCGGGAAAGACGAAGCTGAATCCACTCAAGGACGGTTTCAAGATAGGTTGGACAATCTACAACCTGCTCATAAGATTCAGTCCAGCGAGGTTCTTTCTGCTTTTCGGGATAATCCTGATACTTTTAGGAGTTCTTGTAGGTTTGTACGTTGTTTACGAATGGTTTAGGCACGTTTCCCACGATCTTTTAGCAGTTTTAACGACACTTTTGATAGTTTCGGGATTGCAGATAATTCTCTTCGGTGTGATAAGCGATTTTGTGTTTAGAAGTAACGTTCAGCTTAGAAAGGAGATTTACGAGCTTAGAAGAACTCTGGAGGAGTTGAAAGATGTGGACGGTAAAGAAGATTAAAGAACTCTTTGAAATGGACGTTCACGAACTTGGAAGGATTGCAAACGGCATGAACGACAACAGGGTGATGTTCGTCATAAACAGGCACATAAACTACACGAACGTCTGTATTTCAAAATGCCCGCTCTGTGCCTTCTGGAGGGATAACGGCTATCTGATGAGCAAGGAAGAGCTACTGCAAAAGGTTGATGAGGCTGTTCAGAGAGGAGCTACCGAGTTGCACATAGTTGGTTCACACAATCCAGATGTAACGGTGGAGTATTTCGAGGATATTTTCAGCGAGATAAAGAGGAGATACCCCAACGTCGTTATCAAGGCTTTAACAGCTACAGAGATTCACTTCTTGGCTAAGAAGGAGAAGTGCAGTGTTAGGGAGATTCTGTCGAGGCTTAAAGATGCTGGACTTCAAATGTTGCCGGGTGGTGGTGCTGAGATACTCTGCAACGATGTTAGAAGGATAATCTGCCCAAACAAGGCTAAAGCTGAAGAGTGGTTGAACGTCATGAAGATAGCTCACGAGATGGGTTTGAAAAGCAACGCAACGATCTTATTCGGACACATTGAGGATTACAGACACAGGGCAATTCATCTCTACAAGCTCTGGAAGTTGCAGGAGAAGACTAAAGGATTTGTTTCCCTAATTCCTCTCGTATTCCATCCTGAAAACACACAGCTTAAGAGGTGGGGTCTCGTTAAGGAGAAAACCAATCCCGTTGATATTTTAAAGACCATAGCGGTAGCCAGAATAGTTCTGAACAACTTCAAAAGCGTAAGGGCATACTGGGTTGGGTTGGGAGAAAAGCTTACACAAGTTGCTCTAAATTACGGAGCGAACGATGTTGATGGAACTATAATGGAGGAGAGAGTGACCCACTCGGCTGGAGCAAATTCACCGACATACATGACCGTTGATAGGATAATCAGGTTGATAAAAGGTGCTGGCAAGATTCCAGTTCAAAGGGACAGCTTTTGCAATGTCATAAGGGTCTTCAACTGATTAAGCTCTCCGAATCCTCCCACCGACATCTACAACGTAGCCTTCCTCCTCAAGATCGCCGATGAGTGAAGAGACCGTATCTTTATCCAAGTTCAAAGTGGATCTTATCTCTTCAACCGACTTGGGAGTTTCGAGTAAGCTGAGAATGTCTTTCAAAACCCTGTTCTTCTCTTTCAAAAATCTGACAACATCCTCAAAATCTTCCTCGAAATCTTCGGAGTACTTCTTGATAGCTTCAATGAGCTTGTCATTAGCCCAAAGAGCATCCAAGTAGAGCTTGTAAACAACTTCAAATCGATCTCTAAGCCTGTAACAGCGTTCAATTCTAACTCTGCCAAATTTAACTAAGTCTAAGGCTACTCTTTGAGCGATTTTACCGTCTTTAAACGTCAGTTCCATATCGAAGGTTTTGTAAAGGGTAATAAACTTATTTGAACAGTGTTGGTAGAACGGGTTAAGGCTCTACCATTCGAGAGAGCGGAGATTCCGTTCCTAATTAGAGTTGCCGAGGAAATCGAGAAGTCAAGGCTCGACTTACCCGTCCTCTACGCTGGCTCAAGTGACGATTTAGAACATGCGGTTATACTCGGAGACAGGCTAATTTTTGTCGATTCCCACCTCCCAGAGACCAATTTGGCTGAGATAAGAAGAAAGGCGGAAACTTTTGGAAAGATAATAGAGGAGAAGAGAATTGGAGAACTTGGAAATGGTGGAAAGCACATTCTGAGGTTCGAGTTCTTAGGAGAGGAGATAGAGCTGACATACTACGCCGAAGATGCAACAGAACTACTCAAAAACCCTCCAAAGGAGATTAAAGAGGGTCTTTCGGTTTACTTCGTGAAGGTTCCACTTCCTAAAGAGCCGAAAGTCGGTTCTCTGAAATCGCCTGAAAGCCTTGCAAAAGCCTTAAAACTCGTCGCTCTAAACGGATTTTACCTTGAGAGGGAATGCCCGCTTTGCAGAGTCTTGAAACCAGAGGTTTTAGGATTTGAGTTGATTGCATCTGGCTACATATCCGCTCTATCAGTTTACAACGAGAAGGGAAACCTCTACAGGAAGGTGAGGGATGTAGAGAACCTTGAAGAACTTTTAAAACTCGACCTCAGCCTTTCTTCAGGTGCTGAATGTATGTTAAAGCCTTTGTAACAATTCCGTGCAAAACTGCCAACTCCCTCCTCGTTATCAAAGAACGACCCAAAATTCTTCTCAAAGCTATTTTCGTTCTCTCGATTCTGTGCCTTGGATACCAAGTTTCGAGCATTAGCTTTTCGAAGTTCTCGACGAGCTTCTCGATCTCTTTAGCCGTAACGATCGTTTTATCCTCCAAACCGTATTTTCCTTTGCTAAGCTCGTATAAAATAACTGCAACCGCATGACTGACGTTCATGACCGGATACTCTGGATTTGTGGGGATAGATACGATCATGTGGCAGAGTTCAAGCTCTTCGTTCAGTAATCCGTAATCCTCCCTTCCAAAGGCAACTGCAACCTCCCCCTTTTTCCCTTCCAAAAAATTTCTAAGCTCCTCTGGTGTGAATATCGGCTTTCTAATATATCTCTCGTAGCTGTAAGCTGTAATGCCAGTAGTTCCAATAAGCATGTTCACGTGATCGAGTATCTCATCAAATCTTCTTAGAACGGTTGCATTCCTCAAGATACCCCTTGCATGCGAAGCGGTTTTGAAAGACACCGTCGTCACTTTACAGTTGTAGAGGTATAACTTCTCAAATCCGAAGTTCTTCATTACCCTCGC
>CAYMRE010000041.1:0-7711 GCA_964392755.1 uncultured archaeon | reverse complement strand
AACTATCAAAACCGCTCCGACGACAACCTTCGGACTTATGTTTTCCCCTAAAAGTAAGGCAGAGAATATCACGGTGAACAGCGGGTATATGGATGTTATCGGAACTACCCTCGATGCCTGTGAAAGCTTCAAAGCTTGGAAGTATACGATCATCGCAACTCCGCTCGCTATTATTCCAGCTATCAGCAGGTACGTAACGCTCTTGATTGTCAGCTTTGCAGAAGAGTAATCCTTTGCAACTAACGTCACAATTGCCAAGAACATCAAGGCTCCGCTGACCCTTATCAGGTTTGCGAATATCGGTGATACTCCCGTGCTTACCACGTACTTGTCGAAGAGCGGTGCAATCCCCCAAAGTAGAGCCGAAACTAAAGCTAAAATCTCACCCTTCATGCAACCTCCTCCTGAATTCGTACATTATTATCGCTCCGGCAACCGACAGGTTTAGGCTGTTGATCTTTCCGTAGCCTTCAATCTTCGCTATGAAGTCGCACTGCTTTTTGACAGGCTTTGAAAGTCCCTTATCTTCTCCACCGACAACTATGGCTAGGGGAGGAGATAGATCAACGTTTCTCAACGGTTCTCCATCCAAATCCGCCCCGACTACCGTAATTCCGAATTTTTTAAGCTTCTTGAGCGTATTTGCCAAGTTTTCCACTCTGGCAATGTCTAAATGGAAAACAGCGCCAGCTGAAACCTTTGCAACAGTTTCGTTAACCTGAACGCATCTCCTTTTGGGAATTACAACACCAGCACAGCCGAAAAATTCGGCTGATCTCATTATAGCTCCCATATTTTGAGGATCTTCAACCGAATCGAGGAAGAGGATGAACGAACCCTCTCTAACGCATTTATCTACGATCGTATCTACATCCTTGTACTTTATTGGTGAGATTTCAGCCATTACACCCCTTGCATCCTTTGGAAGTTGAGGTGTGTACACCACGGGAATCTTTTTCTTCTTAGCTAAAGCTACAATCTCTTTTATCCTCGGATTTGTAGTATCCTTGAGCACGAAAATCTTGTTAACGTTTCCAGACTTTAGAGCTTCCACGACGCTGTTTATGCCCATAACCTTCATCTTTCAAAGGTTGTAAATTCGGTATTAAGACTTGTCCATCAACGTTTTTATCTATCAAACGAACTTTAGGTATGCAGTGGATTAGAATACTCGAATTTCTTTGGAAGAGAGGAGAGAGCGGATTGAAAGAGATTGCGAAAAATATCAGAGTTCCCGAAGTTGTTGTTAGGCATGAGGTTGAAAGGATGAAGGAGAAGGGCTTCGTTACGGTTGATAGCGAAAAGGTTAAAATTAGCGAGAAGGGATTGAAAGAGTTGCAAAAGTATGTTAAGAGAGTTTGAAGAGAAAGGGGAGAAGGTATTTCTCATAAGGAACCTGATTGAGGTTAGAATTCCGAAAAGAACTTACGATAAGCTAATAAAGAGGTATTCGAAGGAGTACATCATATCGTTCGCTGAGGAAAAGACTGTTCTTAACCACGTGACCAAGAGACCCCTATACTTCATAACGAAAGCTGGTAGAATTCCCCTCTTGGGCTACAACGCCTTTGGCTTGATAGATAGGGGAACGAATCTCATACAGGTTAGACCGATAACTGGATGCAATCTCAACTGCATATTCTGCAGTGTGGATGAAGGGAGGTTCAGCAGAACGAGGTTCGTCGATTACATCGTCGATCCGGATTACCTACTTGAAGAGTTTAGAAAAATTGCGGAGTTTAAAGGAAAGGGTGTTGAAGCACACATAGACGGACAGGGAGAACCAACGATCTATCCCTATTTGGTTGATCTTGTAAAGGGTTTGAAAGATGTTAGAGAAGTTGAGATAGTTTCTATGCAAACGAATGGCGTTCTGCTGAGCGAGAAGATCGTAGATGACCTTGAAGGTTACATGGACAGGATAAATCTGTCCGTCAGTGCTTTAACTCAGGATGTTGCGAACAAGCTTTACGGAGTGAGATACCCGCTGAAGAAGGTTTTGAGCATAGCGGAATACATAGCGAACAGCAAGATAGATTTACACATCGCTCCAGTCTGGCTTCCCGGTTACAACGACGATGAAATTCCAAAGATAATTGAGTGGGCTTTAGAAATTGGTGCTGGCAAGAGATTTCCGCCTTTAGGTATTCAAAAGTACATACCCCACAGGCACGGTAGGAAGCCGAAGGTTAAAGTTATGTCTTTCAAAGAGTTTTACGACAAACTTAGAGAGCTTGAAAGGGAATACGGTGTTAAGCTCGTTCTAAAGCCAGAGGACTTCGGAATTGAGAAGAGACCGAGAATACCTCAACCCATAAGGAAAGGAGAAATTTACAACGCTCAGATAGTATTACCGGGAAGGATGAAGGGTGAAAAGCTGTGTATAGTTAAGGATAGACTGGTTTCCGTTTTGACGGATAGAGAAGTTGGAGAGTTTGTAAAGATTAAGATCACGAGGGAGAAGGACGGGATATTTGCTGGGGTCGTGATTTAATCTTGTTGGCTACTCATTACGGAATCAACTCCTACCATCTCAGAAGTCAGAAGGATAGCAAGGTCTAAATGCCTAACAACCAAAATTGAAGCGTATGGCTGAAGTGCTCATCAGAGATATAGCTGAAGAACTCAAAGACGCTTATTTGGATTATGCAATGAGCGTAATCGTTGGAAGAGCTTTGCCGGACGTTAGAGATGGATTGAAGCCAGTTCAGAGGAGAATATTGTATGCGATGTATGAGATGGGTTTGACTCATGACAAACCGCATGTCAAATGTGCGAGGGTTGTGGGTCACGTTTTAGGTCATTACCACCCGCATGGAGATGCTCCCGTGTATGAGGCTCTTGTTAGGATGGCTCAGGATTTCAGCATGAGATACCCGTTGATAGACGGACAGGGTAACTTTGGAAGTATTGACGGAGATGAACCTGCAGCAATGCGATACTGCGTTACTGCGGACAGCTTGGTTGTAACTGACAAGGGTTTGATTAAAATTGGAGAGATAGTAGATGCAAAGCCCAATTCCGACAATCCGATCGATCTTACAGTTCTATCGGTCAATGGAAAAGTGAGCAGATCGAACGTGCTGTTCCACTCTGGCAGACACAGGGTTTTGAAGATTAAAACGAAGTTCGGGTACGAGATTGAAGGCACTACAAACCACCCGATAGTCGTGCTTGAGAGAGACGAATTCGGAAGACCTAAGCTAAGGTGGAAGACGTTGAGCAAGGTTAGAAAAGGTGACTACGTTGCGATAAACAGGTTTGTTCCTTTTGACTGGAGAAACTTTGAATTCACGTTTAATGGAAGGAGAATAAAGGTAAATAAAGATTGGGCGATAATACTCGGTGCCTTTCTGAGCGAAGGTTACGTCGAGATAAACAGAGAAAAGGGGAGTTACCGAGCTTTGTTCGTAAACTCGGATGATAAATTCGTTAAAATCGTTGTTGAGGCTATAAGGAACGTGGGATTTGATCCTAAGGTTTACAGGAGAACGTTGAAGAGTGGTAAAACCGAATACGATGTTTACGTCCTTAACAAGGAATTCTGTGAAATTTTAGAGTTCTTAGGCTTGAAGAAGTTTTCGAGAGATAGGGAAATTCCAAAAGCTATTCTGATGAGCAGTAAAGATTCGCAGAAGTGGTTCTTGAAAGCCCTGTTTGAAGGCGATGGAAGTGTGAACGTTAGGAAGGATGGCATAAGCGTTTACTATCACTCGAGCAGTTTGAAGCTCTTGAAGCAGTTACAGATACTTCTGCTGAACTTCGGAATAGTTTCGTCGATAAAGCGAGACAAAAGCGGTTACAGATTGATAATATACACGCAAGACGCAAAGACGTTTGCAGATGAGATTGGATTTTTATGCACGAAGGATGAAAAGCTGAGATCAGCTTTATCGAAGTTCAAGTTCTCCGCTTTGAATTACGATAAGGTTCCTTACCTTTCGGATTACCTGAGAAAGAAATACGGCGGGAAATGGATTAAGAAAAACAATATCAGCAACTACTCCCGTTTGGAAAGGAATCTCAGCGTTCTTAGAGAAATCTTGGATGAAGACGACTTTAAAATGGTCGAGTTCTTCCTTAAGACAAGATACTTCTTCGACAGGGTCGTAGAGGTAAAAGAAGCTGGCTATAAGGACGTTTACTCCCTTAGAGTTGAGAGAGATCACGCCTTCGTTGCTAACGGCTTTATAAACCACAACACCGAATGCAGACTCACAGAGATAGCGGAAAAGATGCTCGAAGACATAGATAAAAATACGGTCGATTTTCAACCCAACTTCGACGCTTCAAAGCAGGAACCTGTAGTTCTGCCAGCTAAGATACCGAATCTATTGGTGAACGGTTGCACTGGCATAGCGGTGGGTATGATGACAAACATTCCTCCTCACAACATAAGAGAAGTTTGCGATGGCATCATCGCCTACATAAAGAATCCAGACATAAGCGTTGAAGAACTCATGAATTTCATAAGGGGTCCGGATTTCCCGACTGGCGGAGTTGTTGTGGGAAGGGAAGGAATAATCGAGGCTTACAAGACTGGGAGAGGAAAGATAATCCTCAGGGGTAAGGTTGAGGTTGAGAAAGACAGGATAATCATAAAAGAAATACCCTACATGGTAAACAAGGCTAAGCTTGTGGAGAAGATCGCTGATCTCATAAAGAGGGATAAACTCTTGGCTAAAACCGTTAGGGATGAGTCGGATAGAGAGGGAATTAGAGTTGTCATCGAGCTTAAAGAAGATCCTTACTCTGCTCTGAAGAAGCTCTACGATCACACTCCCTTAAAGGTAACTTTCAACGTCGTAATGCTCGCTCTCGTTAACAACGAGCCGAAGCTTTTGAACTTGAAGGAACTCATAGCTCACTACGTCGATCACAGAAGGGAAGTTGTTAGGAGAAAAGCCGAATACGAACTCAAGAAAGCTGAGGAAAGGATTCATATTGTGGAGGGGCTTATAAGGGCAATAGAGAAGCTGGATGAAGTCGTTAATCTGATAAAGCAATCTGAATCCGTTAAAAGCGCTAAGGAGGGATTGATGAAAATTTTGGGGATTACGGAGAAGCAGGCTGAAGCAATATTACAGCTGAGGTTGCAGATGCTTACCAGATTGGAATACGAGAGTCTTATGAAGGAGTTCAACGAATTAAAGAGGAGAATTGAGGAGCTTAAGAGTGTTTTAGCGGATCCAAAGAGAGTTGACGAAATAATCGTGCAAGAACTGAGAGATGTTAAGAGAAAGTTCGGTGACGATAGAAGGACTGACATAATCGATGAAGAGATTGTAAAGGAGGTAGTTGAAGAGTTTGGCGTCGCAGTTTCTGGCAATCAGATAAAGAGATTTGAGATTGGTAAGGCTTTGAGGTCTAATCCGAAGATTCTACTCAGGGCTACGAGCGATTCGGACGTAATCCTGTTTTCTAATGATAAAGCTTACTCGATCCATGCCAAAGACGTTCCTCTTGACTTTACTCCACTTTCCAAGTTCATATCCGCAGAGAGAGTAGAAACTGGAGTGGTTGCGAAGGGAGATGTGGTCATTCTGAGCAGAGACGGGAACATAAAGAAGGTCAAGCTTGAGGAATTTGCAAATGCTAAGAGAGCGGGTATAATAGCTGGCGAGAACATAGGATTTGCAAGGCTTTACGAGGATGGAGAAGTAATCATCGCCACTAAGAAGGGATACGTGGTGAGATTCAAGTCCGGCGAGATACCAGAGTACGGAAGAAGTGCGAAGGGTGTTAAGGCTGTAACGCTGAGAGAGGGAGACGAGATAGCTTGGATGTCTATTGGGAAAGGGGATTACGTCCTAATCCTGACGAGGGATGGGTACGCAAAGAAGGTACCAATAGATGAGTTCAGGTTAACAGGTAGGGGTGCGATGGGTGTGATAGGTGTTAGAGGAGAGATAGCGGTTGCGGAGATAGTCAAAGAGAACGAGTACTACGCCTACACTTCTGAGGGTAGCGCTGTTAAGATAAACGTCAAGAGAATTCCGAAGGGGGATAGGTACAAGAAGGGTAAGAAGGTTGCAGAGAACATCGCCACTATGGTAATCTGAGTTCGAGCAGATAGTAGTACTTCTTTCCGAGGTACTTCTGTGCAAATGAGCTTTCGAGCATTCTTTTTATTTCAAAACCCCTCTCTAAGCAGACATCAACGAGGTCACTCTCAACTGGAAGCCATGCGGTTATCCTACTCTTTCCCTTTATTTCAGCAAACTCCACGATGTTATCAACTATCAACCCACCTATTTCATAACAGTTTAACCTTGGATGTACTCCTATGAATCTAACGTAAACTTCGTCCTTCTTTGGTTTCTTATCAAAGAAGCTCATCAAAAGTCTGGCTTTAATTCCCTTCGAAATTCCGAGTATAAGGAAGGGTTTTGTAGGTAGCTTTCTTTTAATCTCCCTCGTCTTGAGTTCGGCAAATCCCAGCAACCTCTTCTCACCCTTTACGACAATTATACCATCGTAATCTTCCAAAGAGTTGTAGTAACTCTCAAGTATTTCTCTTCCAATGTACTCATCCCCAAATATCCACTTCAACTCCTCACAGCACTCGAAGAGGAGCTTAACGAATTCCTTAACCTCATCCCTCTCAAGAGTTTTCACGAACATACTCCTCTATCCTTTCCATAGCCACCTTGAGATTTTCCATCGAGGTTGCAAAGGATATTCTAACGTAGTTCTCATTTCCACTGCCGAAAGCTTTGCCGGGGGTTACGCAAACGCCTTTACTCATCAATAGCTCCTCGCAAAACTCGTCGCAGTCCTTACCGACATTTGGAAAGATGTAGAACGCTCCTTCGGGCTTAACCACATCAAAGACCTTTTTCAGCTTTGAATATACCAAATCCCTACGTCTTCTGAACTCCTCGACCATCTTCTTCGTAAGTTTTTCAGCTTCACCACTACTTAAGATATCCGCTACCGCTTTCTGTGCAAAGGCTGGAGCACAGACACCGTTTACCTGATGAACCTTCAGCATCTCATCCAGCAAATCCTTTTCCGCTATTACAAATCCTATCCTCCATCCTGTCATGGCTAAAGACTTAGAGAAACCGTTCACAACAATCACATTCTCTTCTCCAGCTAAGCTCAACGGTTTTCTGTCGTAGTAGATTTGGTCGTATATCTCGTCGCTAACAACTATCGCATTGTAGTCTTTTGCAATTTCCACGACACCTTTAAGTGTTTTCCCATCTAAAACAACTCCCGTTGGGTTGTTTGGGTAGTTGAGAAATATGACCGAAACGTTTTTGCTCATAACTTCGTTGATCCTATCTAAATCGAGTTCGAATGTTGGATGTGTCAGAATTTCCAAAGTCTTAGCCTTACAGAGCTTTGCATACGTGAAATAGCTTAGAAAGTTTGGTGAAGGAATTACAACATCGCTACCCTCCTCGATGAAAGCCAAGCTTGCATTCAAAAGAGCTTCGCTACCACCTGTGGTGACCATGACGTTATCTTTGTCCACTCCATACCTCTCAGCTATCGCGACTCTAAGCTCTTCAATGCCGAAGTTGGATGTGTAATGTGTATAGCCCTTCTTCATGTACTCGTAAGCCTTTTCGACGATTTCTAAAGGAGTGTCGAAGTCCGGCTCTCCTATCGAGAGGTTGATTATATCCTTACCCTCCCTCTTAGCCCTCTCGACTATCTCGAACATCCTTCGAATCAGAGAAGTTGATATTCCTTTAACTCT
>CAYMRE010000040.1:0-7817 GCA_964392755.1 uncultured archaeon | reverse complement strand
TTGAGCACCAAATCCGCTCCAGCCAATATGGAAACGAGAGATGTGCCAATCTCCCAAATCGGACCTCTTATCATTCTGTCACCCCATGTCGTCTCATCCAAAATCGTATCCTTCATCCAAGCCTCTCTGCAACCCCAAGCGTTTGAGCCAGCGGTCATTATCGGATAGGCTAAATCCTCATCACCCTTTAAGCCAGCCAGCCTAATCCTCTCCATAGTTGTGAAGGAGTACTCCGTTCCATATCCGAATCCGGCTGTGGTTGTGTCCATTATTATCTCTCTGGTGTATTTTGCGATGGACTTGTTCAACTGCTTCTGCTGGTTTATGTCGAGCTGAACCCAAGATATAACAGCACTACCGCTTTCCTTAGCAAGCTTACCGATCTCATCCGCACTCTCAAGCGTTGCGGAATTCAAAACAACACCCTCATCTTTGCAGACCTTCGCAACTTCTTTGAACAACGCAACGTCTTTCTTGACATCACCACAGCCACCAACCACAATCGGCATTCCCACTTCATCCAGCAACCTCTTTAGGGTTTTCACAGCCTCACTTGGATCTTTGTTCTCAACATCTATGCTTATCATGTGGAATGCAATTAGATCAGCCATTTTCTTCTCCTCTATGGCTTTAGCCTGCTCAATCGGATCGTTCAAAAGGTCACCATAAGCATCTCTAACTGCTTTAGGCAGTTTTATCTTCGTGTCAAACACATCTAAGGCAATGGCATAGCCGATTTCGAATATGCTCTTCTTCCCACCAACCTTTACCGAATACTTCCTCGTCCCTTTTTCGGTGTTGCCTATTACAACCTCTCTTATCGTATGCGGGAATTCGAGTTCTTTGAGCTTTAATTCTGGTAATTTCTCTTCAACGACTCTCTTTACCGCTTCCCTTATCAGAGGGATGAGTAGCTCAAGCAGAATTTCTCCGTCAAATTCCAAATTGTCTATTTCTATCTCCTCTATATCCTTGAGTTCCGGGATCAACTTTTCCAAACCCTCAAGCTCTATCTCGAAATCACCTTTAAATCCTTCAACCCTAACCCTCATGCTCTCAACCCCTCTGCCAACGCTTCTACGTGCGGTTTCAGCTCGTCGAAAATCTCTATTGGCTTTCCTTCTTCGAGGTAATCTTCAACCTTTTCGCAGTAGGGTATCGTGAAGTCACCTTTAGCACCCTTGTTTCCAACTGTCACGACCTTAGCGGGAATTTTTAGCTCTCTAACGAGGTTCTTTATTCTATCCGCTGTGTCTCTACTCAGCTTTGATCTATTTACGACAACCACTATAACATCGACGAAATCTATCGTTCTTCTGCTGAGGATCTCTATTCCCGCCTCGCAATCGATCACAAC
The DNA here is from genome assembly GCA_964392755.1 of uncultured archaeon. Lineage (GTDB taxonomy): Archaea > Halobacteriota > Archaeoglobi > Archaeoglobales > Archaeoglobaceae > Archaeoglobus_B. The sequence goes on along the minus strand of CAYMRE010000040.1, from coordinate 6,460 downwards.
GTATTCGTAAAAGTCAACGACCTTCTGCATCATCTTCTTAAGGAGGCTGTTTATGTAGCAGTAGCAACCCTCCCTCTCCTTCTTTCCCATCACAATGAGATCGAATTCGTTTTCGTGTATGACTTCGTTTATCTTCGCTTCGAACCATCGATCCTTATCCACAATTTCATACTTCCTCAGATACAGCTCATCTACAACGTCCGCAACCGTTTTCTCTACTTTAACCCCTAAGACGTCTGCAAGATTCGAATCAGGATCTGCATCAACAGCCAAGGTGTCGCCTAACTTCGAAAAATATTTTGTAAGCAGAGCGGAGATAACAGTCTTTCCTACGCCACCTTTTCCAGTGACAGCGACCTTCATTTTTTGATCACTATCTTATCGATGTGTATTTTAGCGTTCTTGAATACGATCCTCAACGTTACACCACCCATCGGTAATTCAACAGCCTTAGCTTCTTCCTCTGGTTGTACAACTTCCTTAGCTTCCTTGACTTCAACCTTCGGCTTGACATCCTCAAGTAGAGCTTCGACGAGTTCCTTCTCAAGGTATCCCTCTTCTTCAAGAGATTTCAAGGTACTTTCAAGTTCCTCAGCACTCAAACCGAATCTCTTCATGAGTTCTTCCGCCGTAATTTCTTCGCTCTCCTCTATGAACTTCAAAACCTGCATCTTGACATCTCTACTCATCACGGGATGCTCAACCTTAGCCAAGAATTCTCTAAGCTCCTCTATATTTGTGGCATCCTCCTCCGTGGCGATCTTGTCCCTCAATTCTTCGGGAATCCAGTTTAAGACCTTCTCCTTCAAAGCTTTCGGCATCCAGACTACCCTTTTCCATCCCCCCTCCTTTTGGAAGAACTTCTTACTCCTGAAGTAACCTATTCCAACTCCTATGTATCCCACAACCTGTTTCCCTCCTCCACATTGCCCAGCCATTGTTGAGAAGGGCAAACCGTTAACAGCCAAACCGTCGTAACCTCTGTGAACGAATCCGAAGCCATCTACCTCGGGTATGTAGAATCCTATAACTTCGAAGCATCCGCAGGATGTATGCGGATACTCCAAAAAGCTGTGAAGCTTCACCCTTTGAACCGTCCCACCACTTTCCCTTTGAATAACCTCATTGACACCCTCGTATTCACCCCCAAGCTCGTCCAAGCACTTACCCTTCTTTATGGGCTTACAAGGTCCATCTGGATCGACCATGGCTGAAGCTCTCGCATCAAACCAAGTTATAGCTCCGCACAATGAAGGTCTCTCAGGTGAGATTATACACACGTGGGTTGGAGCGAAGCTTTGACAGAGTGTGCACGTGTAGAACTCGTCAACATCTTCATCCTTTAGCATTTCGATTCTCTTATCCCTTTCATCGTAAATCGGTCTTGCGTACTCTTCTATCAGTTTCTTGACCAATTCCTCATCTGTTATGTAAACCGCTTCAATCTTCTTGATCATCGGGAATGTGTTCTTGTAGAGCATCATTACCGCTTTGGCTATCTGAGTAAGGCTATCGAGCTTTTCAGCTAACTTCTTGCCAATTCTGATCCATATTTCGTCTCTTGAATTGAGGTGCATACATCCTTCTATGTAATTCATGAACTCGTGATTTCTCCTTTCAAGAACGGATTCCAAATCTTTCTCTATTCCAGCAACGTAATATATCATCCCCAAGGGGTAAGCCTTTCCTTCCTCCATCTCTTTAATATCCTTTCCGACAAGGGTTACCTTCATATCCTCTATTTTGTCTTCATCTACGGCTAAAACCAGTTCGAAAGCCGGTGTTTTTCTACCGAACTCTACGAACATCTCGTTTTTCCTTATCCTTTCTCCCTCGTTTGCTGGAGAAACGTCAAATGGTAACTCCTCCATTCCGACGCTAACCTTACCCTCAAACCTTCTAACTTCCCTCATATCAGCCCCTCCACAATTCTTTCGAGCGTTTCGTAATACTTACCTTCATCGAGCTTAGGTAAGCTAAAGGTTGCGTGTGGCTGGTAATACGGTTCCAACGAGATTGTTGCAATTTTGGAGAAATGTTTCATAGCGGACAGAACCCTCGACAAATAATATGGCATGAAACCCAAGTAGAGGGCACAATCTACGACTTTTCCGTCAATTCTGAAGTCAGGGTCAAGCAGAAATTGCGTTATGTAGTGTAAAGAGAAGGTTGTAAACTTGGGCTTTACACCGTTTTCTATAAGCGGTTTACTTGAAGCCGAGCAAGCTATGACATCTATTCCGGCGTTGTTCATTTTCACTGCGAATTTAACGAGTCTATCATCTCTCAGTAGCTTGCCTCCGGTTATCAGCACGGGATACTTCGACATCTTAACGACTTTAACTATCCTATCCGCATCCAAAACTCTTGCACTTCTTGAGGCTTGAACATCCGCAATCAAACTCATAAGACCACCTCACTCAATTTTTTCTCCCGTGTACTTCTCGTAGACTTCCTTAACTATAGTTGGGTTGAATCCGGGATCGTATTTTCTTATTGGACCTTCTACTATTTTCTTTTTGTCCCAATCGATCTTCCAACCGTGTTCCTCCTCAAGAATCTTCAGGAGTTCGTCTCTCATCTTTATTGGCAAATCCTGTTCGGTTCTAACGAACAGATGCCAATCGTCTGGGTAGCATCCGAGATACTTCTTGCCAAGTTCTAAGTAATGCGTGAGTTTTATCTGCCTGCCCAAGTACGTATCCGCAGGTCTGAAACAGAGCCTTGCGAGTAGAACTATCGCTTCCTCCTTAGTTTCCGCACAGACGAGTAAAGCGTCTGGACAGGGTTCAACGTATACCTTTTGCTTGGTCTTTATATCGTAAACCCACCAATTTTCTCTCTTCCAGAACTTGCCCACATAACCTCTCCTGTACTTCAAGCAGTGCGGAGATGCAACGACTGGCACACCTAACCTGTTAAAACCAGTAGCAATAGATGCAGCTTTCTGACTCATCGCACCCCACGCCAAACCTACAGCACCAACCCTGTTGAGTATGTAATCCGCTATTTCGACGTAATTGCCTAATATGTCTCTTTGGGCGAAAATCTTTGCAATCTTAATCACCGCACCGCTTATGTGCGAATTTGCTACGCAACTCCCTATGTTTACCAAACAACCCGCATCGAAGTCGCCGGAGTATCTCTCGTAAAGATCGCTCTCCAATCCCAAATCCATCGCATGACAGCCGGTAGTTACTACGATATACCTCCTCTTGAGAAACTCTTCTATTATTTCGACAAGTTCTCTTCTAGCCCTTGGATAGTTAGGACAGCCTACTGGAGCTATGACTCCGGGAATGGTTCCCATAACTATCGGCTGTCCGACTTTTCTAATTTCTGAATCCTTTACCGGTCCTCTGCCAGCTCTTATCTTAGATTTCCTGACTTCTCCGCATCTCATGATGACATCCACGATCCTAACGTTTCTGTGACAGACTTGTTCGCATCTTCCACACGCTATACAGGTTTCGTCGAGTTCCTTAAGGAGGGAATAATCGCCGTTCTTTGCCCTCTTCATTGCGGTGTCTATAGGTAAGTTGTGGGGACAGTTTTCGACACATCTCCCGCATGCAACGCACTTCTTTACTTCCTCCTCAATGTTCACGTTTACATCCTTCTTCTTCCTTTTAACCCTAAAAGCGGTCTTAACGACAACTTTTGCAAGTTTTTCGTAATCCCTTATCAAAGCTCCCTTAATTTCACCACTCACTATCTTTTCAACGATCTTATCCGCATCTTCGTTTGTCAAATCTGGACAGCCCCTTGCGGAAGCTTCGGAAGTTGTGAACAGTGGAATTCCGACCTTAGAGCATTCTCTAAGTAGATCAGCTCTTATACACTGTTCATCAACAACTACAACGTCTGCAAATCCCTGTCTAATCATTCTAAGCTGATAGCTCAAGCTACCGACGATCTTGGCTTTGGGATCGTACCTTGTGGTGTCGATAGCGGTGCAACAGATTCCGGCTATTTCCACCAAGTCGTCTAAGTCTCTTTCCCTGAGATAATCGTCTATGTATCTCGCTGGAACGACGTTATGACCTATAACCAAAATAACGGGTTTTTCCAAATCTAAAACACCTATACCCGAATCTATGAGAGGAGCATCCGCATCTCCTTTGGGATAGTTGAGGCATGAAATTTGAACGACATCTGCCAATTCCATACCTACGTGATCGATCATGCTGACATGCAAGGCTTTGGATTCGTAATCCAAATAGCTCTCTTCTTGACCAGTGTGAATTGTATGCAGAACCCTCGTAATCTCCTGTTCTATGTAACTTGCAACTTCCCTGAGGTCTCCCAGGGTCTTTGGTTCTATACCTAAAACCAAGCTTATGTTGGGTGTCTTTATGTCTACTTCCAAACCCAAATCGATGGGGTGATCCTCACCAAATTCCTCTATCATCTCCTCAAGCAGATGCCTTCCGTGAGTTGCGTGAGCTGAAGCACCTATTGAACAAGCCAAAGCAACGATACGAGCTTTTTGAGTCTTTAAATCTATTCCACAAGCTCCCTCTTTGTTGTACGAAAGATCGCAAGGTCCCATCGTGCACAAATTACAAAAGTCAGCCATCGGCATGTATATCGGTTCGAACCTACTGAGTAGGAGCATGTCCCAGTGCCTAAAATCCAATATGTGGGGTCTTACCTTCGGTTTTTCTGGTAACTTCTTCGAAACTTCTTCTTTTGAAACCTTTTCAACAACTTCTTTACCTTCTTTACCGAGGAGCTTGAGTAATTCTTTATCACCCATTGCAAGTTCTCCTATTTTGATTTCGACATTTTCAAACTTTACATCCCTCGACGCCATGTGTGTTATCCCCCATCTTTAATGATTGATAATGGCGAATGTATGAAGAATAAATACCTTTTGGAGTTCAAATTTCCAAGATTTTTAATAATATGTGTTATCTCGGATAAAAAATTGAATAAATCGAGTATCAATTTACCTCTCGTCGGCTAAACGTTATCGTGTTGCTTATACGTTTCCGTTGCATGAATACCGCTACCCGTTTAAAATAATGGGAATTACTGTCGGATCTATATTCGATCTCGTTTCTTTCCATCCTTTCGCTTTTAGGAATTCCAAAATTTCCGTTTTTCTCATTGGTGGGATTTCTTCTTCACATCTAATAAAGTCCTTGAGATCATCTGGTAAGGTCCCTTTGAACCGCTTGTGAAGTTCTATGTAATGTCCCACCTTTATGTTTCTGCACTTGTTTCCGTCGTTGGGTCTCATGGTAAGCTTTGAAACCAAAATAAGAGCTTCACCCTCATCGTTCGCCAGACAGAGTAGATGTTCTGGAGTCGGAGCAAAAACCTTTTCCTTCGTCTTATTATCGATGACGTAAAGCTTGTTACGATCCCCTAAGAAAAGCCTTCCGGCAACAGCCAAATTCCTTCCAACTACGATAGGTATGCCCGATCTAAGAACGCCCCACGCAATAGATACAAGGGATTCATCGGGTTTACTCCAAGCCAATCCAACCGCACCAACCCTGTTCAGTAGGTAGTCCAAAACAGCCAAGCCGTTACCCCTTAAAGGCAACCTCGCAAATATAGCTCCCACCTTCAAAGCCAAACCAGCTATATGGGCTATTGCTGTCGGCGATCCCATCAGTATGACGTTTTCGTGATCGTAAACACCAACCTTAGACAGCTGTAAAGCAGTGCAACCTGTTGTGAGTATCAGGTAGTTTCTCTTAGCCAGATTCTCAACTACAAACCCCAACTCCTTTACATCGAACTCTGAGCAACCAACCACAGCTACAACGCCGGGAATAGTACCCATGACCACTGGAACTCCAACATTCCTTATCACATCCTCAGGAAAAGCCCCAAAGGGTGGTTTAGCCTTGTAAACATCCATCGGCAATTTCAATTCGAGCTTAGACTTCCTCTTGGTGGATATGCCAACAGCCAAGTCAACTGCAACCTTTGAAATCTTCTCGAAATCGGTTACAATCGCTCCAAACCCTTTCTCAACCTCTTCAACAATCTTCTCCTCATCTAACGACGTTAAATCTGGCAAACCCATACAAACCCTCGGACTACAGCTTAAAACCTTGCAGTTAGCCTCTTTAGCCACATCTAAGGGTATAGCTCCATTTTCTCCTACTATAATAACATCTGGAACTCCAGACCTTATAAAATCGACCAAATCAGATTGTACACAACAAATCTTAACCTTTCCACCGCTTAGCCTCCACATATCCAAGGCGTAACATCCTCCAGCAACCAATTCAACCTGCCTACCAAATTTAACGAGCAAATCCACCGCTGGAAAGTCACCGACAACCAACACAACTGGCTTGTACGCATCTACAAGCCCAAAACCCCATTCAAGCGTTTGAGGAATCTCTTCCGTCAGCATCATGTAAGGTATTTCAGCCACTTCACATGCCAAAAGTGTGAGCATTCCCAAGTGAAACATCTTAGACTCGAAGTCCAAGTG
>CAYMRE010000039.1:0-7964 GCA_964392755.1 uncultured archaeon | reverse complement strand
GTTGTTTGCACGCAATCTTTACTGAACGACCTTATACAGACTCTCATGGACGAAGATATTGAATACAAAATATTAAAATAAGTTGTAAAGTCCGTAAGCAATCGCAACGACCATGGCTATGTAGAAAACTTTGCTCCATCTTAATCCGTATTCCTCAGATATAACCTTCAGCCCGTTGAATGCGTGGAACACCACGATTAATAGGAAGATAACGTAAAAGGCCTTTAAGCTTACGAGTCTCTCTAAAACATCCTCGTAAGCCAAGCTTCCCACTATGTGCGTTACGACAAAGTGGTAAACTACGAAGAAGACCAGTGCAACACCCGTGAGAAGTTGAAACAGCCAGCTTAAACCCTTCATTTGATCACCTCCAAGCAAACGAATATCCAGATTATCAGCGTTATTATGGGTGTTGCGTAGAGTAGCGCTTTCCTGTATCTGTACAAGAGTCCGAATTCGTGAATTATCAGCCTAACACCGTTTACTCCGTGATATATTCCTATGAGGAACAGTAGCAAATCGAAGGGTAGAAACTCTTTGGATAGAGTGATCTTTATTAGACTTGCGTACTCACCAGTCTTCACCGTTCCTATGAAGAGGAGATGCATGCAGAGGTAGATGGCGAGGATTACTCCCGTTATCCTGTGCAGGTAAAAGGCAACGGTGTTCAGACTCATGTTACCACCTCACGGAGTGTTTCAAAACTTCAAGTCTAAGCTTTTGAATAACCTCTGCAGGATTCAAATTCTTTGGACATACCTCACTGCATTCGGAAACGAAGTGACAGTGCCAGATGTGTTCACTTAAAATCTTCAATCTATCTTCCTTTCCTTCATCCCTGCTATCCTCATTGAACCTATACGCCACAACGATCGGTGCTGGTCCCAACGTTCTCTTTGCTACGGGACACGCTGAAATGCACGAACCGCACTTTATGCAGAGTGTGTAGATGTAATATTTCTTTAGCTGTTCTGGAGTTTGCCTTATCTCTTCATTCGATTCTCTTATCAAATACGGTTTTACAGTTTTAATTCTTGTAAAAAATCCAGCGAAATCCGTTACTAAGTCCTTTATAACGTTGAAGTTTTTCAAGGGCTCAATCTTCACGAATTTAAACTGTGAAACCTGCGTCTCACATGCCAGGCGAGGCTTTCCGTTTATTATCATGGCACAACTCCCGCATATACCCATTCTGCAAGAAGCTCTGAAGGCTAAGGAGCCATCTATGTTCTCCTTGATGTAGTAGAGAGCTTCAAGAACAGTCATTCCTTTTCTCACTGGAACTTCGAACTCATCCCAGTAAAACCTTTCACCATCAAACCTCTTTATTCTGAATTTCATTCGACCACCTCAGTATTTCCTCTCAACTGGCTTCCATTTCGTAATCGTAACGGGTATGTAATCAACTTTAACTCCATCTGCGGTTTTGTAGGCTAAGGAGTGTTTCAACCAATTTTCGTCATCCCTCTTTGGATAATCCAACCTGTAATGTGCACCTCTACTTTCCTGTCTTAGGAGAGCACAATATGCAACCACTTCAGCCAAGTCGAGCATGTATCCCAATTCTATGGTTGAAGTTAGGTCTGTGTTGAATCCCTTCGACTTGTCGACAATTTCTACATTCTTGTATCTCTCCTTAAGCTCTCTTATCTTCTTCACAGCATCTTTCATTCCCTTCTCTTCTCTGAATATCCAAAGGTTTTTGTCCATGGTTTCATTCAATTCCTTCTTTATCCTGTACGGACTTTCATCCCCGTTCCTTCCAAGCATCTCGTCGAACAGTCTCTTCTCTTCCCTTAGATATTCCTCCCTGCTAACACTTTTGAAATCTATTTTCGTGGCATATTCCAAAGCCTTTTCACCAGCAATTCTACCAAAAACTAGGCATTCGGCAGTTGAATTTGAACCCAACCTGTTTGCACCGTGAATACTTACACAGGCACATTCACCGCAGGCAAACAAACCCTTTATCGGCGTTTCGCAGTTTACATTGACGTGAATTCCACCCATAGTGTAGTGCGCAACTGGTCTTACAGGAATTGGCTCTTCGACCGGGTCTATTCCAACAAATTTCCTGCACATGTCCCTTATCAGGGGCAACCTATCCTCTATCCTATCCTCACCCAAATGCCTCAAGTCTAGAGCTATGTATGGTCCGTTTTCACCCTCGAAACCCCTACCTTCTATTATCTCTCTCCACATAGCTCTCGCAACCACATCTCTCGGTGCAAGCTCCATTCTCTCCGGTGCATACTTTTTCATGAATCTCTCTCCCTCCCTGTTGATGAGGTATCCTCCCTCACCTCTGCACGCTTCGGTTATCAGAATTCCCGATGGCACCAAGCCAGTGGGATGGAACTGAAAGAACTCCATATCTTTCAGGGGCACTCCACACCTGTAAGCGATAGCCATCCCGTCTCCTGTAACGGTATGGCTGTATGTTGTGAATCCGTAGAGCCTTCCCGCTCCACCTGTTGCTATCACGACTGCCTTCGCCTCAAATGCTATCAAATCTCCGTTTTTCATGTCTATTGCGGTTAACCCTTTTACCCTACCATCCTCTACGATCAAGTTGGTTGTAAAGAACTCGTTGTAGAATTGTATATTCTCGTAAACGTGTAGTCTTTCATAGAGCGTATGAACCTCATGAAAACCGGTTCTGTCCATTGCAAACGTTGCTCTTGGAAAAGAATGACCACCGAATGGTCTTTGAGCAATTCTTCCATCTTCAGTTCTGCTCCAAGGGCACCCCCATCTATCCAAGGCGTAGATCTCCTTTGGACATTCCCTAACGAAGAGTTCTACAGCATCCTGATCTGCTAAAAAGTCCGAACCCTTTACAGTGTCCCAAGCGTGGAGATCAAAGTTGTCCTCTGGTTGTAGGACTGCTGCGGTTCCGCCCTCAGCACAAACGCTGTGACACCTTATAGGATATGTTTTTGATATTAAAGCGACCGATACTTGTCTACTCTTTTCCGCAATGGCAATCGCGCATCTCATTCCAGCTAATCCGGTACCCACAATAACTATATCGTGTTGAACTTTCATAGCTCCATGGGGTTTGATAGCTCCGTATTTAAATTTAGTAGTTTTAAGTTAATTTGACACTGACTATCAATGTCAAATTTTTTAGTAACATTTATAACTACTGCTTCAGTTATGAAAAATCATTGAAAACTGATTGGGGTGGTGGTAAATGAAAAGAGCCTTTTGCGTGGCTGTAGTAGCGTTACTGCTGTTGACACCAACGGTTTTAGCAAAGGATGAGATAATAATCGGATTCACGATGTCCCAGACGGGTAAGTATAACTCCGAATCGAAAGAGCAGTATCAAGGTTTAAAACTCTGGGCTGACGATGTGAACGCTCAGGGTGGTATATACGTAAAATCCTTAGGTAAAAAACTTCCAGTTAAACTCGTTTTCTACGACGATGAGAGTAGCAAGGATAGAGTTCAGCAGCTGTACGCTAAGCTCATAACGGAGGATAAGGCGGACTTCTTAATCAGTCCATACAGTAGCGGTTTGACAGCTTCAGCCGCAATCATAGCTGAACAATACGGAAAGATAATGATAGCGACTGGAGCAGCTTCGGACAGCATATTCAACAAGGGTTACAAGCACATATTTCAGATTTACACTCCAGCGAGCCGATATTTAACGGGGGCTATAGACATGCTGAAAGCTATAGACCCAAACGCTAAGAGGATTGCAATCGTGTACGAGAACAGTAAGTTTGCAAAAGACGTGTGTACAGCGGTTAAGGATTATGCAGAAAAGAACGGATTTGATGTCGTGCTGTTCGAGGCGTATCCTCCCGGCACAACTGACTTCACATCGTTCATAAACAAAATCCTCGCATCTAACCCCGATGCCATAATCGGAGGAGGTCACTTTGCAGATGGAGAGAACTTCGCAAAGCAGTTGTATGAAAAGAAAGTTAAAGTTAAACTTATATCTCTACTCGTTGCTCCTGCAGTTCCGGAGTTTGCGGAAATAGGTGATGCAGCTTTGTACGTAACGGGACCATCGCAGTGGGAGCCTCAGGTTAAGTACAGTAAGGATATGGCTGAGAAGCTTGGAATCGAGTGGTATGGACCTACAGTTGAACAGTTCGTTGAAGAGTACAAGAAGGCTTACGGATACGAGCCAGGATACCACGCTGCTGGTGGATACGTCGCTGGTTTAGTCTTGCAGAAGGCAATAGAGGATGCGGGAACACTCGATACTGAAAAGGTGAGAGAAGCTCTGGAAAAGATGGATATAATGACGTTCTACGGTAGAGTTAGCTTCGATACTGGAGAATACTACGGTAGACAGAAGGGACACGAAATGGTTTACCTACAGTGGCAAAAGAAGAACGGAGAGCTTGTGAAGGAGGTAGTATGGCCGGAAGAGGCTAAATCCGCTGATCTCGTGTACCCGCTTTACGTGAAGTTCGAAGAGAAGCCAACTGTAACCGAAGTTGCGGAAACAACTGTTACGAAGAAGACACCCGGTTATGAGTTTGTATTTGCAGTTGCCGGATTGTGCACAGCTTATATCTTGAGAAAGAAGACAACTTAAATTTTTAATTTTATTTTTGGAGGTGATATTTTTGATAGACATTTGGATGGACTGCTTAATAAGTGGTATTCTTTTAGGTCTTGTTTACGGTCTAGCTGCGATAGGTTTAAATCTCATATTCGGTGTTATGCGTGTTATTAACCTTTCTCATGGTGCTTTCATAGCTTTAGGTATGTTCACAGCCTACTACATCTTTGCGTACGGCTTGAATCCCTATTTGGGTGTTCCTGCCATATTTGGATTGGGATTAATTTTGGGCATGATAACCTATTTTGTAGCTTTGCATAGAATTATAGACGCCCCTGAGCTTTCTACTCTTCTTTCTACCTTCAGCGTTAGCTTGTTTATAATAGGTTTAGGTACGTTCGTTTGGACGACGATACCGTATGCCATAGATGTGAACTTAGGCACAGTAGTGATAGGCAACGTAACGATACTTGGAACTAAGGTGGCGACTGGCGTAATATCTGTTACACTCACAGCGCTCCTCTACGTATTCCTTTACAGAACCAAACTTGGAAAAGCTGTAAGAGCTGTGTCGATGAATCGAACTGCAGCGGAACTCATGGGCATCAATGCGACCAAAATTTTAGCGTTAAGCTTTGGAATAGGTGTTGCTTTAGCAATGACTGCTGGAGCCCTTATCGCTACCATATTCCCGTTTACAATCTTATCTGGTGGAGTTTACGAGTTGAAAAGCTTCGTCATATGCGTTTTAGGCGGTCTGGGTAATCCCTTAGGTGCCCTCGTCGGAGGTCTAGTTTTGGGTATCGTTGAGAACGTCGCGACTATGGTGATAGCCACGGGTTTGGTTCCGTTCATAGAGTTTGCTATACTCGTAGCGGTGCTCGTGCTGAAACCTAAAGGAATATTGGGAGGTGAAGTATGAAAAAACCCACAATCTCACTGATCTGGATTGTGGTAGCAGTGCTCGCAATAGGGCTGATACCGGTAGTAACCAAGAGCGTAACGCTTAGAGAAACGGTATTCATCATGCTGATGTACATAGCGTTGGCATCAAGCTTGAACATACTTCTGGGTTATACCGGTTACGTAAGCTTCGGACACATAGTTTTCTACGGTATAGGAGGATACGTCGCCATATCTCTGATAGAGTACTACGGTTTCAGCATAATTCCGGCGATGATCCTTGCGGGTATATTCTCAGCTATTATAGCCTACGCTTTGGGTCAAGCCATACTGAAGCTTAGGGGTGCATACTTTGCAATAGCTACTATAGGTGTCAACGAAGCAATCAAGGCGCTCGTTGAAAATTTGGAGCCTATAGGCGGTGCTGAAGGTATATATCTTCATATAGATGCTTACAAACCCTACGGGGGTCCAGAAAACGCTATATGGTTATCATACTACCTCATGCTCGCGGTCACATTGGCGGTTATAATCGTAAGCTGGTACGTTAAGAAGTCGAAGTTTGGATTGGGTCTCTTAGCTATAAGAGAGGATGAGGATGCGGCAATATCTTTGGGAGTAAATACGAGATCGTACAAGTCCTTAGCTTATGCACTCTCAGCCTTTTTCCCGGGAATGGTGGGAGCAGTGTTCTTCTTTAAGAACGGAAACATAGAACCGGGTGTAGCTTTCCATCTTACAAAGTCCGTAGAGATGATATTCATGGTTATGCTTGGTGGATTTGGTACCGTTGCGGGCCCCTTCATAGGTGCGGTTGCATACGAGAGAATCAGAGGATACCTTCTAGTCAGTGAAGTCTTTAAGAACCTCCACATAGCTATTTCTGGTGTTATCCTCCTACTGATTGTCCTTTTCATGCCGAGAGGTATTGTCGGATTCTTATGCGGTAGATTTCCAAAGTTGAGGAGGTATCTGGAATGATCCTCAAGGTTGAAGGCGTCACTAAAAGGTTCGGAGGTCTGATTGCTCTCAACAACGTTAGCTTCGAAGTTAAAAGGAAGGAGATAGTGGGAATCATAGGTCCAAACGGTGCTGGGAAAACCACACTTTTCAATGTAATCTCCGGTATTTACAAGCCGGAGGAGGGTAGAATTATATTTAACGGCAAGGATATAACGGGTTTGTCTCCGTTCAAAATTGCGAGATTGGGTATAGCGAGAACATTTCAGATAGTCAAGCCGTTGAGCGAGTTGAGCGTTAGAGAGAACGTAATGGTTGGTGCATGCTTCGGAAAAGAGTACATGGATTTAGAATCTGCAGAGGAAGTAGCTGATGAGGTCATGAAACTTGTAAAGCTCGATGAAAAGGCAGATTTACCGGCTGGAAAGCTCAACGTACCTGAAAAAAAGAGACTTGAGCTTGCAAGGGCTTTAGCTTCTAAACCCGATCTCATACTTTTGGATGAAGTGTTGGCAGGGCTAAATCCAGCCGAGGTGTCAGAGATGGTTAGCATAATTAGGGACATTAGAGAGAGCGGAATAACCATACTGATGATAGAGCACATCATGCATGCGATAATGAACGTATCCGATAGAATTATAGTTCTCGATTATGGAAGGAAGATAGCCGAAGGCAAACCCAACGAGGTTGCCAACGATCCAAAGGTTATAGAGGCGTATCTTGGAGATCCAGAACTGGTTCTTCAACTTCTCAGGAGGTGATAACCTTGCCCGTTCTCGAAGCGAGAGGTATCGAAGCCGGATACGACGAAGTTCAGGTGCTTTGGGGTGTAACTGTCAAGGTGGAGAAAGGTAGTCTTACAGCTTTGATAGGCTCTAACGGAAGTGGAAAGACTACACTCTTGAAAGCCATCATGGGGATAGTTCCAGTTTGGAATGGTAACGTTATCTTCAACGGTCAGGACGTTACCAAGTTGCCAACTCACTCAAGAGTTGAACTCGGTATGGTGATGGTTCCGGAGGGTAGGATGATATTCCCCAATATGACCGTACTTGAGAATTTGGAGATGGGTGCCTATACCAAGAGAGCTGAGGAACGCTTTGAGGAACAACTGGAATTTGTCTTTGATCTCTTCCCGAGGTTGAAAGAAAGGTTGAATCAGAAAGCTGGAACCATGAGCGGTGGAGAACAGCAGATGCTTGCAATCGCAAGGGCACTGATGAGCATTCCCGAAGTACTAATTTTGGACGAGCCAAGTCTGGGTCTTTCACCTAAGCTAACTCTCGAGATATTTGAAACCGTAAAGAAGTTGAAGGATGAGGGAATGACGATGCTTCTTGTCGAACAGAATGTACACATCAGTTTAGCCATAGCGGATTACGCTTACGTAATGTCTGAAGGAAGAATAGTGATGGAGGGTAAGGCTGAAGAACTCGAAAAGTCGGAAGATATTAGGAAGGCATATTTGGGGATATAAATGGAAAGCCTCTTAATGGGCATAAACGACTTACCGCTGGAGGTGATCGTTTGAAAGTATCTAAACCGTTGGCTTGGCACAGGTTCTACAAGG
>CAYMRE010000038.1:0-8027 GCA_964392755.1 uncultured archaeon | reverse complement strand
ATTACAGAAAGAGACTCAAGCTACTCCTCTCAAGAAAGCCAAGGTTAGTTGTCAGGATAACCAACAGGAGGGTTATCGCTCAGGTTGTGGAGTATCATCCCGATGGAGATAGGGTTTTGGTCGGTGTGGATTCATCGATGCTTACAAAATACGGTTGGAAGGGAGATTTGAACAACACCCCCGCTTGCTACTTAACTGGCATACTGGTTGCCAAGAAGGCTCTTGAGAAGGGTATTAAGGAGGCAATCCTCGATATAGGTTTGCATACCCCTACGAGGGGTGGAAGAGTTTTTGCCGTGCTTAGGGGTGCAGTCGAAGCTGGATTGAATGTACCTCACGATCCAGAGATATTACCCGACGATTCACGCATAAAGGGTGAGCACATAGCTCAGTATTACGAGATGAGACCCGAGCTGTTTAGCGACTATGAGAGGAGAGGTTTAAAACCCACAGAATTGCCTCAGCACGTTGAAGAAGTTAAAGAAAGAATATTGGGTGGTTGATATGGAGGTTCAGATTCCTGAGGGTTGGGTTCCAAAAACGAGGTTGGGTAAACTTGTCTACGAGGGTAAGATCAAGACGATGGATGAGGCTTTAGCCAGTGGGTTACCTTTGAAGGAGCCTGAGATAGTTGATGCTCTACTACCGGATTTGCAGGATGAGGTGCTTGAGATTTCAATGGTGCAGAGGATGACTGACAGCGGTAGAAGGACGAAGTTCAGGGTTACCGTAGTCGTAGGAAACAGGGACGGATTCGTTGGAGTTGGCGTGGGCAAAGCTTCTCAGGTAGCTCCAGCCATTCAAAAGGCTATAAACGATGCAAAGCTCAACATATTCAAGGTTCAGAGAGGGTGCGGTTCCTGGGAGTGTGGATGTGGGGAACCACACTCGATTCCGTGTAAGGTTACCGGCTCATGCGGAAGTGTCAGAATAACCCTGATGCCCGGACCAAAGGGATTGGGAATCGTAGCTGGAGAAGTGGCGAAAAAGGTTTTGGAGCTTGCTGGCGTTAAGGACGTTTGGACGTTTACAAGGGGACAGACGAAAACTACAATAAACTTTGCTCAAGCGACGTTTGATGCCTTAAAGAAAACGATGTTCATAAAGAGGTGATAAGGTATGAACAACGGCAATAAGCTCATAGCTGTGGTCAGGTTAAGAGGGCAGGTGGGTGTTGCCAGGAAGATCAAGGATACGTTGGCAATGCTCAGACTGCACAAGAGGTACCACTGCGTAGTTGTTCCAGACACTCCTTCCTACAGGGGAATGCTTCAGGTTGTGAAGGATTACGTCGCGTTCGGCGAGATAGATGCTGAAACGTTAGCCATGCTTCTGAGAAACAGAGGTAGGTTGGTTGGAAACAAGCCTCTAACCGATGAGTACATAAAGGAAAAGACGGGCTACAACTCTATCGAAGAGTTTGCCAAAGCAGTTATTGAAGGTAAAGCGAGCTTAAAAGATGTTCCGGGATTGAAACCAGTATTCAGGTTGCATCCTCCAAGAGGAGGTCTTAAGAACATAAAGTGGCACTACCCGATGGGAAGTTTGGGTTATCACGGTAAGGACATCTGCAAACTCCTCTACAAGATGAGGTGATGTGAATGCCAAAGAAGAAGGTTAAGAAGTTTAGGGGATCGAGGACACACGGTAAAGGTCAGAACGATAGAAATAGGGGAGCTGGCTGTAGGGGAGGTAGAGGTAACGCCGGAAGGCACAAGCACAAGTACATCAAGTTCATCAAGTTGGCTAAGATGGGTCTGTACCAGTTCGGTAAGTACGGATTTACAAGGCCAGTTGAGGTTACGCAGAGGTACAGGATGATCAACCACCTAAAGAGAACGTTGAGGGCTTTGAAGGCTGAGGGTAAGCTGGACGATTACACCTACAAGTTCCTATACTCACGTCCCGATCTCAACGTATCCGATCTTGATGAAATAATCGATAGACTCGTGGAACTCGGATTGGCTGAAAAGAAAGACGACAAATACTTCGTCGATCTAACCCAATTGGGATACACCAAACTGCTTGGAAGTGGAATCGTGACAAAGAAGATAGAGGTAAAGGTTGAGAGTGCAACACCCAAAGCTGTGGAGAAGATCGAGAGTGTTGGGGGCAAGGTCATCACAGAGGTGTAAGTATGGACATCAACGATGTCCTGAGGAGATTGCAACCTTACTTCGAGAAAATACCGAGTGTGGAGAGACCGAAAGGTCACGTTCCCTTTAAAGAAAAATTCGGTTGGACGGTTGCTATTCTCCTCCTCTACTTCATCCTTGTAAACGTCCCCGTTTTCGGTTTGGATCCTCATTCTATAGATATATTCGCTCAGTATAGAGCATTCTTTGCCGGTGCAACCGGTTCTATTTTGGCGTTGGGTATAGGTCCCATCGTTACAGCTTCAATAGTTTTACAGCTTTTGGTCGGTGCCGGTATAATCAATTTGGATTTGACCAATCCAGACGATAGAGCCGCTTATCAAGACTTTCAAAGGTTTTTGGTATTCGTGATGATAGCCTTAGAGGCGTTCCCCCAAATCGCTGGAGGTTTACTCAGGCCAAATCTGGATGTTGCAAACGCTCTCGGCGTTCCTCCCGGTGTATTGTCATTCCTCATATTCCTTCAGCTGTTCATAGGTGGAGTCTTAATCGTGTACATGGACGAAGTCGTTTCGAAGTGGGGTATAGGAAGCGGAGTCAGTTTATTCATACTGGCAAGCATATCTCAGGCTATAGTCATAGGACTCTTTAACTGGTTTAACCCGCAAGGAAGAATGCCCCCGGGTGTATTCCCCAGACTCGTATGGTTGTTCCAGCATTATCCACTAAATTACTTACTCTCGGCTAACGGTTTAATAACGTTGTTCATAGATGGAGGAATACTTGCGCTAATAACGACTTTAATCATAATATTTTTAGTCGTATTCGCTGAGGGAACGAGAGTTGAAATTCCGTTGGCTCATCACCTTGTTAGAGGTGCGAGAGGTAGGTTTCCCATAAAGCTTATATACGCAAGCGTTCTGCCAATGATCTTCGTCAGAGCTTTGCAAGCTTTGATAATTTCCTTTGGTTTCATGCTGTATCAGAACGGCGTAAAATTCTTGGGGGATTACGCACCGGGAACCGCTAGACCAATCTCCGGAATTATGTACCTGCTTTCCCCAGTCAGAAGTCCCTACGACTGGGTTCCGGCATTCGTAAAGGATCCGTCGAGAAACCCCCTTGCACCGTACTTTGCTGACATGCCCGACTGGATGATCATTCTGCATCTAATCATTGATGCTACCATACTGATTGTGGGTGGTATACTCTTCGCAAAGTTCTGGGTTGAGACGAGTGGAATGGATGCCAAAACTGTCGCAAATCAGATCGCTAGGTCTGGACTTCAGATTCCCGGTTTCAGAAAATCTCCTCAGGTTTTGGAAAGAATTCTGAACAGATACATACCTAAGGTTACGATACTCGGAGGTGCGATAATAGGTTTACTCACCCTAATAGCGAACATGCTGGGAACCGTTGGAAACGTAAGCGGAACTGGGCTTCTTTTGGCTGTGAGCATAGCATACAGTTTCTACGAAGACTTGACAAGAGAACAACTTACGGAGATGCACCCCATGCTTAGGAAGTTCTTAGGTGAGGAGTGATGAAGAGGACCGTTCAAAACATCATAATGGCTTTGGGAATTGCGTTTATGGTAGGCGTATTCTTTCCGTCCTTTAGGATAAACTTAGCCCACTTTGCGGATGCTGTACTCCATCCTCTTTTGAGTTTGGGTAAGATACACACCGTAATATTCATCCTTGCCACTTTCACCGCTCTCTACTCATCTGTAATCCAGAGACTAACTGTAGATCACAAGTTTATGATGGAAGCTCAGAGAAAAATTTCGGAGTTTCAGAAAAAATACCTAAAAGCGGTTAAAGAAAACAATCAGTTCCTGCTTAAGCAGTTGGAAAAGGAAAAGGACGAGATAAACAGAATCCAAGCGGAATTGATGAGCATGAACCTTAGGACGATGTTTTACACCGTAGTTGTAACAATACCGATTTGGGTTTGGCTCTGGTACGTTATATACGATGTTGCGCATCTTGGTATATCGAGCGTAGGTAGGTATCCAAATGTAATCAGTCATTTCGTTGTTACCGTTCCTTTTGCGGGAAATATACACGTTAGCGATGCGTTTATACTACCGTGGTGGTTGTTCTGGTACATACTTTGTTCGATTGCCGTAGGTCAGATATTTAGAAGAATACTTCAGGAGTAGTGATAGTATGAAAATAACAATATCCGGCTTGCCCGGAAGTGGAACCACAACGGTTGCAAAACTTTTAGCTGAAAAACTCGGTTGGAAGGTAATATCTGCTGGAGAAGTCTTCAGAAGACTTGCGATGGAGAGGGGTATGTCTTTGGAGGAGTTTAGTCGGTACGCTGAGGAGAATCCCGACATAGATATATACATAGACAGAATGCAGAGGGATTTGGCTGAGAAGGAAGAAAATGTCGTTGTTGAGGGTAGACTTTCGGGATGGATGATAAAAGATGCGTTTAAGGTTTGGATATACGCCGATCCAGAGATAAGATATGAAAGGATTGCCAAAAGAGAGGGAATAGAACTGAGCAGAGCCAGGGTTGAGACCAAGAGGAGAGAGGAGCTTGAAAGGAGAAGGTACAAGAAGTTTTACAGCATAGACATTGACGATATAAGTATCTACCACGTGGCAATAAACTCGGGGTTATTCAATCCGGAGGAGATAGTTGAAATAATTTTGAAGGCTTTTGAGCTAGTGAGGCGTCGTGAAGAAGATCATAAACAACAGTAGAAACAGTAGAACTAACATTATAAGGGAGAAATTTCTCTGCTTCTTTCTCTCCTTCTCCCAAGCCTGTTTACACTCTTCACTGCAGAAGGTTTGATCTGGCTCTATCGCCTTACCGCAAACGATGCAGTGTCTATGGGGGATTATACCGGGCATAATATCAATCTCTCAAATCCCTTTTAAATGTTGTGAAAAAAATTTATTTTGCAATCTTCTGGAGAATTTCGTCTATTTGAGAAAACACTTCGTCTATGCTCTTAGTTCCGTCAACCCTGTACAACAACCCCTTCTTCTCATAGTACTCAATTAGTGGGGCGGTGTTTTCCATGTAAACCTTGAACCTCTGCCTGACAACCTCTTCCTTGTCATCGTCCCTTTGGTAAAGCTCACCGCCACACTTGTCACACTTGTTGTCTTCCTTGGGTGGAGCGTATATTAGGTGATATACGGCTCCACAGTTTCTGCACGTTCTTCTGTAAGTTATTCTTTTAACAACCTCCTCTTCTGGGACATCTATGTATATTACTGCATCTATATCCTTACCCAACTCTTTAAGCATCTCATCCAAAGCCTCAGCTTGCTTTATCGTTCTCGGGAAACCGTCTAAGAGAAAACCTTTCTCGCAATCCGGCTGTTTCAACCTCTCTCTGACTATACCTATAACTATCTCATCTGGTACAAGTTCTCCTCTGTCCATATACTCCTTAGCCTTTTTACCCAGCTCCGTTCCCTTAGCAACAGCCTCTCTCAAAATATCTCCAGTTGCTATGTGCGGAATTCCGTACTTTTCAACTATCTTCTTTGCCTGCGTTCCCTTACCTCCTCCCGGGGGACCCAACAGAATGATGTTCATAGTTGCAACTCTCTAAAAATGTTTTAAAGCTTTTGATTTTAAACGATTTAATGCCCAATCCTTCAATTTCATTAGAGTTGGTAAGGATAGATGCTGGTGTATCTGTCTGTGTACAGGCAGTTTTTTTGAGTAAAGAAGACGTGAACGATTTGAAAAAGATGGGTTATTCGGTGCTATCTTACAGATGGTTGTTCGATCCGATAACTTTCTCCCCAACCAACAGACTATCCTTTTACGTGTGCAAGGATAGAGTTAAGGCTCTAAACATACTCAAAAAGATTGAAGTTCTTGAAAGGAATCCCACTCCAAATAACGTCAAAAAAATGATCATGCTTGAAGGAAAACTTTTGGGCTATCCTAAGTGCTGTATTAGCTCATTTTCACAGAAGAAAGTTAAAAGGCTTTCACCTGAAAAGGACGTTATAGTGGACTGTATAAAGCACGACATCTTTGTAGAAGTCTTAGAAAGTTTTCCCGATCCTAATTTACCGGAAAAATCATACTCCCTATTCACAATGAACTTTTATCCATGTAGAATCGATTGCAAGAGAGCGCTCGATGTAGGTAAAAAATTAGTGGAGTTCAATCCAAAGTATCGTCATAAGATAGTTCTAAACGTCCTAAACCTTTTAGTTCCAGTTTTTGAGGTTTATGAAAAGTTCAGGCAACCAAAAACACATTTCGGGAGAGTTGTGCACTCTTTTGTAGAATCTTTAGGTGATCTCAGAGAGAAAGCTAAGACCATCGTAAACGAATTTAGGAATGATCCTATAAAGTTCGAGATCGGTTACCTCAAGCGATATGCATGAGTGTTCATTTGGAAAGGTCTTTATCTATTCAAGTTTAAATATTTTTCATGGGATACATGGGCAAAATTCTGAAAGTTAACCTCAGCGACGGAACTATTAAAACTGAGAAGATCGACATGGAAATTGCCAGAAAGTACTTGGGTGGCAAGGGCTACGCTGTGAGACTTCTCTACGACTACCTTCAGAGGTACAAAAAGGAGGGAATCGCTCCTAAGGATATAGATCCGTTTGGTGAGGAGAACGTTTTGATATTCGCCACTGGGCCTGCAACTGGTATCGTTGGCTTCCCCGAATCTGGCAGATACCACGTGATGGCTTTGAGATCACCATTGACGGGTTCGATTGCGAGTGCTAATTCTGGTGGGAGATGGGGACCCTTCTTGAAATTTGCTGGCTTTGACATGATAGTAATAGAAGGAAAATCCGATGAGCCAGTTTACTTAGAAGTTACGGACGGATGTGCCGAGATAAAGTGTGCAAAGGACCTATGGGGTAAGAATGTCTTCGATACCGAAAGGATTCTCAAGGAGAGGGTTGGGAGAAGGTGTAGCGTGGCATGTATAGGCCCTGCAGGTGAAAACTTGGTTTACTTTGCAAACATAATGAACGACGAGCACAGAGCGGCTGGTAGGACTGGTGTTGGTGCGATAATGGGCTCTAAGAAGCTCAAAGCGATTGTTGTAGGGGGAGATGAGAGACCACAGCCAGCAAAGCCAGACGAGTTCGATGAAGTTTCAAAAGAAGCAATGAACAAGATAAAGACAAACCCCGTAACGGGTGAAGGATTGCCGAAGTACGGAACTGCTATTCTCGTCAACATAATAAACAATGCCGGAATTCTACCATTTAAGAACTGGCAGACTGGAGTAAATCCTGAAGCGGACAAGATAAGCGGTGAGACTTTGGCAGAGAAGTATCTTATAAAGAACAAATCATGTTGGGGTTGCGCAATTGGCTGTGGGAGGGTTACAGCCGTTAAACAGGGATGCTTCCAGATTCTGTACAGCGAAGGACCCGAATACGAGTCTATCTGGGCTTTGGGCAACTCAACGGGTGTAATTGATTTGGAAGCGATAATCAAGGCTAACCATCTCTGCGATGAGTTGGGCTTGGATACGATTTCAATGGGTTCAACGATCGCATGTGCAATGGAGCTAGTTGAGAAAGGATATATCCCAGAGGAACTGCTTGAAGGAGTTGATTTGAGATTTGGAAACGCTGCTGCTATGGTTGAGATGATCTGGAGAACCGCTTACAAGTCTGGATTTGGAAAGTATCTTGCATTGGGTAGCAAGAGGTTGGCTGAGATGTTCGGAGCACCAGAACTCTCGATGAGCGTTAAGGGATTAGAACTACCAGCTTACGATCCGAGAGGAGCTAAGGGTATCGGTTTGACGTACGCAACCGCTAATAGGGGAGGATGCCATGTAACTGGATATACAATCTCACCTGAGATACTGGGTGTTCCAGAGAAGATCGATCCACTTACGATAGAAGGAAAGGCGCAGTGGGTTAAGACATTCCAAGACTTCACATGCGTTGTCAACTCAAC
>CAYMRE010000037.1:0-8187 GCA_964392755.1 uncultured archaeon | reverse complement strand
AATGTATTGGAATCCGAGTATTGAGAGGTTGCCTCAGAAGGATTTGGAGGAAATTCAGGAGCGAAAGCTCAAAGCCTTAGTTTTTTACGCCTACGAGTATTCACCGTTTTACAGGAGGAAGTTTAAGGAAATTGGTTTGAATCCGTGGGATTTCAACGGTTTGAGGGATTTGCACAAACTCCCGTTCACATGCAAGCAGGATTTGAGGGATAACTATCCGTTCGGGATGTTTGCAGTTCCCCTATCTCAAATCGTTCGATTTCACGCTTCGAGCGGAACAACCGGGAAGCCGACAGTGGTGGGATACACAAAGAACGACATAGACGTTTGGGTTGAATGTCTTTGCAGAGCTTTGACGTCTTGCGGTGTTACGAGCGAGGATATCGTTCAGATTTCCTACGGATACGGATTGTTCACGGGTGGTTTGGGATTTCACTATGCGGTTGAGAGGTTAGGTGCAAGTGTAATTCCGGCATCAGCGGGAAACACTCGAAGGCAGATAGAATTGATGAAGGATTTGCATGCTACGGTGATCTGTTGCACACCCTCATACATGCTCTACATGAGCGAAGTTGCCAAGGAGATGGGTGTCGATATAAGGAACGACACCAAGCTTAGAATGGGTATATTCGGTGCAGAGCCTTGGAGTGAGGAAACGAGGAGGAGAATTGAGGATAAAACTGGAATAACAGCCTACGATGTTTACGGAACCTCAGAGTTGGGAGGACCACTGTTTACGGAATGCGTTGAGAGGCACGGAATTCACATCTGGGCTGACCACTATTTAATAGAGATAATCGATCCGAAGACTGGAGAACCAGTTGGAGAGGGTGAGAAGGGTGAACTGGTAGTAACAACGTTGAGTAAGGAAGCTCTACCTCTGATAAGGTGGAGAACTGGAGATATAACGTATATGGAAACTGACAAGTGCGCATGCGGTAGAACACATCCAAGAATCATGAGAATCCTTGGAAGGGCTGACGACATGATAATCGTCAGAGGTGTCAACGTCTTCCCAAGCCAGATCGAACACGTCTTAATGCAGGTTCCTGAATTGGGGGAGCACTACGTCATAATCCTTGACAGAAAGCCTGACGGCTTGGATGAGATGACAATTCAGGTTGAACTTAGCGATAAAGCGAAAATCGACAGAACGACGGACATCTTGGAGCTTGAAAGGAGAGTTGAAGAACTTCTTAAGGAATATCTGAACGTCAGGGCTAAGGTGGAAGTAGTTAATCCGGGAACACTGCAGAGGTTTGAAGGAAAGGCTAAGAGAATAATCGACAGGAGGAAGATCTGATTTTTTATTTTTGCATCAGCTTAGCAAACAAATTAATAAGTCGAAATCAATTCACATCATGCGAATCGACCTACAGGAGTATGCTAAGTCTTTAGGAGTTGATGACGTCAACCTTATCAATATATTCAAAAAGCTCGGCTACTTCGATGACGAGATTTTTAGGAACGTCGTTGTAAACCATCCCTTAATAACACTCAAATTCGACTACGGTCTTATTAAGTACGGAGCGGATAGATACGGAATGGTCGTTTGCATAGAAAACGTTAATGAGGAGAGTGAGAGAAAGCTTGAAGGAATTTGCAAACTCGTAGGAGCTAAATACGGCATTCTGACGGACCTTAAAGATATGATAGTTCTGCGAGAGGATGGGGCATACTTGGACTACATTCCTAACAGAGACACGCTAAAGCTCGAACTCGGTTTGATCGATGCGTGTGCTTTGGCGATAAGTTACGAAGACTTTGAGAAGGTTGATGATGTCGATTTCGTTGTTGAAAACAGCAGATACGTCTATTCTGACATGGATAACGACAGGGTCATTGTGTTCCTTCCGAATAGAAGGTTGATAAACTGGCTTAAGGAGAGAAAAGTCAACTTTGAAATCCTTGACGAGGAGGAGGCTGGTAAGATAGTTGATAAGTTCATTCTCTGAAGTAACGATTTTATACTGCTTTTACGAATCTTAAATATGCTAAAACAGATCTCAGTCTTCGTTGAAAACAAACCGGGAAAGCTTGCAGAAGTTACAGAGGTCCTATACAAAGAGGGAGTGAATCTGAGGGCTTTCACAATAGCTGAAGCTGGCGACTTCGGTATTATTAGAATGGTCGTTGATAAAACTCAAGAGGCTTACAAGGCTTTGAAATCTGCGGGTTTCACTGTAGCTCTGACAGACGTTTTGGCTGTTGAGGTCAAAGATGAACCGGGAGGACTCTACAATATTGCAAAGGCTTTGGGAGATGCTGGCGTGAACATAGAATACGTCTATGCCTTTGCTTTCGAGAAAGAAAGGGCT
Organism: uncultured archaeon; assembly: GCA_964392755.1. Taxonomy (GTDB): domain Archaea; phylum Halobacteriota; class Archaeoglobi; order Archaeoglobales; family Archaeoglobaceae; genus Archaeoglobus_B. The sequence goes on along the minus strand of CAYMRE010000037.1, from coordinate 5,869 downwards.
TTGATAATTTTGAAACCAAACGACTTGGAAAAAGCTAGAAAAGTCTTGGAGGAGAAGGGATTCTTGTTTAGAGAGAAGTTTGAATGAGGTGCGAGTGTGGAGCGGAACTCAGAAGTCCTACATCATACTGCTTAGCTTGTGGAAAGGTTCACGCCTTAGCTTGCGGTATCTACGTAGGTGAGAAAGTATATCTCGTTGCAATTGGTAAGGTTGTCGAAACTTTATCTTTTGACATCTACGACGAGGAGGAATCGATAAGAAATTTATTCGAAATTTTGGCTGAGAGAATTCATGAAAGGAGAGTTGAGGAAGTTTACGTTAGCGGGGAAGATGAATCTAAGATAAAATTAGGATTTGAAAATATAAGGAGGTTCGCTTTAAGTGATTTAAGGGTTTACGCGACTCAACCCCTTTCGCTTGATGAGTTCATATCTAAGCTTAGAGAATTCGTGATGAAAAAGGAAGAGCTAAGGAAAGTGGACATCCCACCTGAGGAAAAAATTCAAGGTTCCCATACTACCGTGATCGGAGGTAGGTTGGGTAAGGAGTATCTCTATAGAGTCGCATGCTGTGAGTACGTTAAGAAAATTGTGCCGGGCGTTATAACTGGTGGCGGAAGCTCTTTGGGAGGGGGTGTGAGATTTAAAGTTACGAGGTGCGATGAGAAGGGCAACATTAGGGCGCTACTCATAGACGGTTCGAGTGTTCAGGAGATATACATAATAACAACAGCGAAAAATAAGGAGCAGGGGGAAGTAATATTAAAAATGCTTAAGAGCGTTTCTTCCTCCTGATTACAACTACATCTCCAAGCGTTGGAGTTATGGATTTTGACTTCTGAATTTTTACTTCTTCGACCTTCTCCCTCAGATTAACGCCTAAAACTCTTTCAAGCTTCTCAACAACTTCCTTTTCTGGAGTAATTTCACCTTTTTCGATTTTTCTTATAAGTGTAGCCTTTTCCTGAATTCTCTTGGCCAGTTCCTCCTGCGTCCAACCTCTTCTTTCCCTCTCCCTCTTTACGATTTCGTGAAAGTTTTCAACGAGTTCGTAGTCTTCGACTATTGGCTTTGAAGTCTTAACAACCCTCTTCTTTACAATCACTCTTGTCGGCTTTGCTTCTACACCCAACTCTTTGCATCTTTCACAAACCGTAAGCTCGCTACCCTCCACGATTATTGTATACTTTCTTCCGACGATCTTACGTCCACAAATCTCGCATTCCATAGACATCACTGTCCAAACTTTGGCATCTCCAATTAAAAAGTTTGAGGATTAACTACTTATACACCCAATTTTAAGGTTATACCGAATGAGCGAAGTCGATTACTCATACCTGCTGGAAAGACTCAAGAGGTTGGAGGAGGAATTTGAAAGGCTAAAGAGGATAGAGGAGGAATATTACAAGCTCAAGGAACACTACCGCAGGCTTGAAGATGAGAAGAGGTTCATAGAATCCGAGAGGTTGAGGTACGAGAGGGAGCTTAGGAGGTTGAGAAGTGAAATTGAAAGGCTTAGGAGTCCTCCTCTCCTAATAGGAACTATTTCAGACGTTTTGGATGACGGTAGGGTTATAGTTAAAAGCTCAACTGGTCCAAAGTTTTTGGTTCACGTTTCGCAGTTCGTTAATCCTAAAGATTTGAAACCAGGAGCAAGAGTGGCGATGAATCAGCAGACCTTGGCTGTTGTAAGTGTCTTACCTCCTTCGAAGGATCCAATGGTTTACGCATTTGAAGTTGAAGAAAGACCTAACGTAACTTACGAGGATATCGGTGGATTGGAGAAGCAGATCGAGGAGATTAGAGAGGCAATAGAACTCCCTCTCCTAAAACCGGAGCTCTTTGAAGAAGTTGGCATAGAGCCTCCTAAGGGGGTTTTGCTTTACGGTCCTCCTGGAACTGGTAAAACGCTCTTAGCTAAGGCTGTTGCAAATAAAACAAAGGCTACATTCATCAGAGTTGTTGGAAGTGAATTCGTTCAGAAGTATATAGGTGAAGGAGCAAGGCTTGTTAGGGAAGTGTTCGAGCTTGCGAGGGAAAAAGCACCATCGATAATTTTCATTGACGAGCTCGATGCAATTGCTGCGAGAAGAACGTCAAGCGACACAAGCGGAGATAGAGAAGTGCAAAGAACTCTAATGCAGTTGTTGGCAGAGATGGACGGTTTCGATCCGAGAGGTGACATAAAGATAATTGGCGCTACCAACAGGATAGACATACTCGATCCGGCTATACTGAGACCGGGTAGGTTCGATAGGATAATAGAAGTGCCACTACCGAGCTACGAGGGTAGAATTCAGATATTCAAGATTCACACGCGTAAGATGAAGCTTGCAGACAACGTCGACTTCGGTGAGCTTGCGAGGATTACTGAAGGTGCTAGTGGAGCGGACATTAAAGCGATATGTACCGAAGCGGGTATGTTTGCAATCAGGGAGGAAAGAACGGTCGTAACCATGCAAGATTTTCTCAGGGCTGTGGAAAAAGTCTTAAGAAGGGATATGGACTACAGGGAGAAGGGAGTTATGTTCGTATAAAACAGCTACCAATCTTCAATTAGCCTCTTAACTTTTTCAACCTCGTCTTCTTCAACTTTAAGCTTGGGTCTGTATCCCAGCTTGTCTCCGTAAAGCTCGACAACGAACCTCGCTGCAAGCTTTGCAACGTTTATCATGTTTTCATCAAGCTTTAAGCTTTCTCTTCTCTTTTCTCTCCTCCTGTCCACGTAGTTAGGGCAGAATAGGCACTTGTAGATGTTGAGCGGTTCAGGTGTTTTCTCCTCAAAAACGTCATCTAAACTTTCGAGCATGCAGAACTTCCCATCACTGTACTTACAGTATTTCATCCTTTCCGATCCGATCTTCTTCGCGTAAGCTATGAGTTCGGAAACTTCGAGTGGCTTAGCTTGATACCTCTTGAGAAAGTACCATTCGAGTAAGGCTAAGATAAATTGAGATGGGGTTACCCCCTTCTCCTCACACTTTTTCAACAGCTTTTCTTCTATATCTGGGGGAACGTCTATCGTCACCCTCATCTCTTCTTACCCTTCTTTTCTTCCTTTTCTTCAGATGTCATCTCTTCAGATGATTTCTTTTCCTCTACCGCTTCACCTTTCAGCATCTTGGCAAGCTTGTAAAATCCCTTCGCATTTGCGGTTATAGGATCATCAGGTCTAACAACGCTCGCAATATCCTCAAATTCCCTCTGGAATTCCTCGTAGACCATTGGGAGTAGACTACCTCCACCAGTCAGAACTAAATTCTCGACTATACTCGTTGAGAGTCCTTCTAAAAGCATCTTGACCCTGCTTGCAACTCTATCTACCCATCCTTTAACTATCTCCTCGTAGCTCTGCATTACGTCTTCCCTTCTAACCACTATTCTCTTTCCTCCTCTTATTCTTCCAACCTCTTTGCCGTCAAGCAAAAGCCTTGCCATCTCCTCAGGGGTTATACTAATTCCAAATTCGTTCCTGATAAACAGTTCCAAACTGCTGTAGATGTCGTCAACTCCCACAAGCATCGTATCTCCTTTCAGATACTCCATGTCGAATAGTACAACCACGTCGGTAGTTCCAAAACCTATATCCACACAAACACCCGTTTTTTTGCCCATGTGTATCAAGCTACCCACTGGCTGAGGTAGAAGAATTACCTCACAGTTCAAAGCTTTTCTCAAGCTGTTTGAGACGTCTTCTCTTTCCTTCTTTGAAGATTTAACCGGTAATCCGGTCGCTATAACTTCAGCCTTACCCTTCAATTTGTCAACAGCGTATCTTGCAATTTCGATGTAGGATTGGTGCATGACCCTGCCTTCGTGTAAAGGTCTCAGAACTTCGACGTTTTCCATCGTTTGAGATACCACCATCGCCTCCTCCCCGATATAGACCTTCTTAGTTTCTCCCTTCAAGCTCCAGTCCTTTTCCTCACCGTAGACTACCAAGCTTGGAAATACGATAACGTTGTTTCCATCCTTAGTAGCCTTTGTCAGATTCGTTCCGACGTCCAAGCCTATGATCATGACAATGCCTGACGGGTTTGCCTAATAAACGTTCCGAAAGTTATAACTTTCATGAAAAGTAGTTAAAGTGATGATTATTTACGGAAACGTCTTTTATAAGGGTAGAATAGTTGAATGTGGAATTGAGGTTGAAAACGGAGTTGTCGTTGATATAGGTAAGGATAAGAGAGGCAAAAGCGTTGACGGCATTATTATGCCGGCTGGCATCGATGTTCACGTTCACTTTCGGGACTTTAAGGAGAGTTATAAAGAAACTATAGAGAGTGGTAGCTTGTCAGCTTTGTACGGTGGAGTTTGCTTGGTTGTCGATCAGCCGAATACAAATCCCCCAATAGTGGATGAGGAAATTTATTTCAGGAGGATGGAGATCGCTGAAAGGAGTACGTACGTAGATTACTCGCTCAACTTGGGTTTGGTTGAGGATAACGTCGATGAAATCGATGAAATACTGAAGAAGATCGAAGAAAAGTACTACGTACCAGCAATTGGGGAGGTTTTTCTGAAAGGTAAAATGAGTGTTAGCTATGAAACTCTTGAAAAAGCTAAAAAAACTGTAAACAAGCTCATAACAGTTCATGCGGAGGATCCAAACGAAGAAGATGACGTGATGGCAGAGGTTAAGGCTGTTGAAAGGTGCCTCAAAATGAATAGGTTTCACTTCTGTCACATATCAACTGCTAAGGCTTTGGATATGATCTACAATTCGGAATCGACTTCCGAAGTTACACCCCATCACCTACTGTACTCAAAAGAAGTTGTGAAGTTCAAGGTAAATCCATCTTTAAAGAGCAATGAAGAGAGAGTGGCTTTGGTCAGGAACTTCTACAAAGCGGACATCCTATCTTCAGATCACGCACCTCATACGCTTGAAGAGAAGTGGGAAGGAGCTCCGGGATTTCCCGGCGTCGAAACTCTCTATCCGATGTTCTTCTACATGGCTAAGAAAGGATACATCAAAATAAACGATCTTGTGGAAAAGTTTGTCGTGAACCCTGCGAAAATCTTCGGCTTTGATAGGTATGGAGAGATAGAAGTTGGTAACTACGCAAACTTTGTGGTGTTCGATCCTCACAGAGAGAGACCTATAAAAGCTAAGGATTTGCACTCTAAAGTCGGATGGACGATTTATGAGGGGTTGATGGCTGTATTCCCGAAGGATGTTTACATAAGGGGAGAGAAAGTTTTAGAAGATGGAGAAATTTTAATTGACAGGGGATTCGGCAAAGTCCTCCAAGCGTAAACTTCATCTTTTCCACAATCAAATTAAATCATGAAGTTCGTTCAAGTTGAAGTTTCTACAAAGTGTCAATTGAGATGTATCATGTGTCCCCGTACGGTGTTTAGAAGCGAGTGGATAAACGCTGACATGGATTTGGAGACTTTCAAAAAAATTCCCTTTAAGAAGTTCGATTTTGCACACCTTCAAGGCTGGGGAGAACCCCTTCTAAATCCAAACATAGGTGAGATGATCGAAATCGCTAAAAAACACTGTAAAGTAGGTTTAACTACAAACGGACTTTTGCTGGATGAATTTAAAGAGGTAGAGAGGCTGGATTACCTCACTGTATCCATAGCAAGTGCGGATGAGGAAAAACACAAAAAGATAAGGAAATGCAGTTTGGAGGAGCTGAAGGAGAAGATAAAAGCTGTTTCTTCGAAGGTTCCAGTTACCTTGGCTTTTATGATGTTAAAGGAGACTTATCAGGAGTTACCTCAGATAGTTGAAATAGCAAGGGATGTGGGAGCTAAAGAGGTTATAGCGAACAACTTGGATTACATACCTTCAAAGGAGCTTGAAAGTCAGGCAATTTTCCTTCAAAGCGTTGATGAGAAACCCATTAGCGTTGCAA
>CAYMRE010000036.1:0-8406 GCA_964392755.1 uncultured archaeon | reverse complement strand
TCGTCAACACTTTTCACATTTAGACCGAAGTACCTTATGAATGCCTCGGTGGTTGTTAAAACCTTTGTTCTTCCTTTCTTCTCGGACTTAACCAAGCCAAGCTCTTCAAGCTTCTTAACGTGCTCGTAGCATCTGTTTCCCCTCATCTTCGCAAGCTTCGATAGCTCTATCGGCTGATTAACCGCTATTATCGCTAACGTTCTCAGCGTCGATTTATCCAAATCTCTCTCTCCAGATACGAGATGCTGATACTTCGGCTTGACTCTCATGAGAACCTTGTTTCCAAGCCTTATTATCTCCAAGGCTGTGGATCTACTTTCATAGTCCTTTATCAGTTCATTAACAGCTCTTTCAACATCTTCAACTCTTATCCTTAAAATTTTGGCTATCTCTCTAACATCTACCGCTTCGGGAGACGAGAATAAGATTGCTTCAACCTCCTCCTTCATTCAAGATCACCCTGATGTCCCCATAAGGTTCTTCCTGCTCAACTTTCAACTTTTTCCTGTACGCGAGATGGAGTATCGATATGTAGTACGTCACCTTCTTGGGCTTATCGAAACCTCTCACGAGATTTAGAAATGATATCTCTTTCATCCCAAGACTCAGAAGACTCTTGTAAACCTCTACGACCTTCTCCTCCACATCCTCTTCATGCGGCACGTTTTCAAAGCTTACAATTCTTTTCTCAACCCTCTTCCTCTTTGCTCTCCTTTCCTTTAGTCTTTCAATCCTTCTAAGCTCTTTTACGAGTTCGTCCAACGTCGTATACCTCTTAACCCTCCTTCTAATGGGAATATCTAAGCTTAATTCTTCAACGTCATCAATAAAATCAACGTTGAAATCGAGTTCGTAATCTTCATCTACATCCTCCTCACCGTAAATCTCGTTCAGCAAAACCTCTGACTTCATTCTGAGTAGAATCGATGCGTAGAGTATTATCCTTCCAGAAACCCTTAGATCCTCTATTCTTTGCAGAAATTTGTCGGTTAAATCGACTATGTCCACATTCCAAGGGTCTATCTCTCCCCTCTTCGCCATGTCAACTATTATCTCAATTGGATCGCAGTCACTATCGATTCCTCCTCACCTCCCCTCGTAACCCCTATAACGTGATCAGCCTCTTGAAGCATCGGCTTTCTCAGAGAGACAACTATGAACTGCGCATCCTTTGAAAGCTTTTTTATCATCTTTGCTAACCTTCCAACGTTCACGCCATCCAAAAACATATCCACCTCATCGAAAGCGTAGAAAGGAGCAGGTTTATGCCTCTGTATTGCGAATATGAAGGCTAAGGTCAGCAAACTCTTCTCTCCTCCACTCATAGCTTCCAACCTTTGAATTGGCTTTCCGAAGGGCTTAAACCTGATATGTAATCCACTCTGGAATGGGTCATCCTTATCCAAGTATATCTCACCCTCACCATCGGCTAACTCTCTCACTATCTCCTTGAACTTCTCGTTTATGGAGTTGAAAGTGGATAGAAAAGCCTCTTTCTTCATCATCTCAATTTTCTTTATCTTTTCAACGATTTCCCTCCTTTCCCTCTCAAGCGTTTTCTTCTTCTCTATAAGATCATCCAATCTCTTCTTAACATCCTCGTACTCCTGAATAGCCTTCATGTTAACCTCGCCAAAACTCTTCAACTCCTCTTCAACTTGCATAAGCCTTTTTTCAACGAACTCCAACGGTGGCAAATCTTTCGGAACTTCAACATCGTAAGATTCAAGGTTTTTCTCGACGTTAGCTAATTTCTCTTTTAAATCCTTAATACGCTCCTCCAAGAGCTTTTCAGTAAGCATCTTCTGAGATTTTTCCTTTTCGAGCCTGTCTATCTCCTTTAGGAGTTCGTCCCTCTTCTCCCTTAACATGCTAACCTCAACGTTTATTCTTCTTTCTTCATCTCTTAAACACCTCAAACGCTTTTCAAGCTCTTCAATCTTAACTTTGGCATCCTCAACACCGTTCAACCTGTCCATGATCTTCTTTTCTAAGTCGTTCAGATTCGATTTGTATTCCTCTATCGCCTTAATTAACTGCTCCCTCTTAGCAATTAAACTGCTACGCTTTGACGAGAGAACGGATTTAAGGTCTTTCAGCCTTTCTATCTCCCCTCTAACCTCCTCGATCTTGGTATTCAACTTAACGATCCTATCGTCCTTCAGCTTTGATTCCAGTTCCTTAACAACCCCATCAACGCACTTGATCTCTTTCTCAACCTTAGCAATCTCTTCCTCAATCTCCAGAGCTTTCGAATTTAGAAGTTCAGCTTCTCTCCTCTTCTCCTTTAGCTTTTCTTCAATATCCCTTAAAAGCCTACTGAACTCTTCAATCTTTGCTCGATTTGTCGAAATCCTACTCTTAAGGCTTGCAATCTCTTCGTTCAACCTTTCAAGCCTCTTTTCCAAATCCTTTCTTTCGAATTCAACTTCCGAAAGTTTTGATTCAAGATTCTCTCTGTTCCTTTTTAAGCTCTCGATTTCTTCTTTCAACCTCCTTTCTCTATCAAACAAACCCAATGTTGCCTTCTTTTTGATGTATCCACCCGTTATCACACCGCTCTTCTCTATCAGGTCCCCTTCAAGTGTAACGACTCTGAACCTGTTCATGAACTTCTTCGCGGTATCTATATCCTCAACTACGAGGGTATCCTTGTAAACGAGCTCGAAAACTTTCCTGAACTTCCTATCGCATTCGATAAGGTTGACTGCGTAGTCTATCACACCCTCAACACTTAAAACAGATTTGTCGAGATTTAGACTGATGTTGATCCTGTTGAGGGGTATAAAGCTTGCTCTTCCCCCTTCAACCTCCTTCAAATACTTGACAGCCTTTATAGCCTTATCCTCGTCCTCAACGACTATGAAATTCAGAGCGTTTCCCCCGGCAACCTCCAAAGCTAAAGCAAACTTTTCATCGACACTACAAAGCTGTGAAACCGTTCCGTAAATTCCTTCAAGTTTACCTTCCTCCTTAGCCCTCAAAACAACTTCAACAGCTTTTGGCTTTTGAATTGCCGACACCTTTGCCAATTCTATTTCCTTCTCCCTTATCTCCTTATCAATCTTTGCAATTTCATCCCTCAGCTTGAATATCTCGCCATCAACTTCGAAAAGCTTCAGCTTCAACTTCTCAGCTTCGTTCTTAAGAATGGCTAAATTCCTCTCATCTTCGGCAATCTCATCGAAAATTCTGCTTAAATCTATCTTCTCCCTGCTCAATTCCATGTCATCTATCTCCATTCCAATTCTTCTCAATCCTTCAAGTATCTTCTCTCTCTCCTTTAAAAGAGATGTTCTCTTCTCTTTAAGCTCGTTTAACAACTTCAGCTTGATTTCTAACTCTTCTCTCTGAGCTTTGAAGCTCGATGTGATTTCATCGTATTTAACCTTTAACGCATTTAGGTAGTTTAGTTTCTCGTTTAGAATGTTCTCCAAGCTTTCTTTCTTTACATCTATCTCCTTAAGCTCATCGTCAATTTTCTCTATCTCCTCTTCAGCTTTCTGGAGAGATATTAGCGTTTTCTCTTTTTCTCGATTCAAATCTTCCACTTCGGAGCTGAATAGACTTATCAGCTTTTTCAACCCGCTGATTTCGTTGCTTACAACGTTTATCTCTTCGTTTATCTTTTTTAGCCTGCTATCTTTGAAGGATTCAATTCTATCAACTATCTCCTTGACTTCGTCGTTTAACTTAACAAGTCTGGCGTTTATCTCTGTAATTGCCTTTAAAGTGTGATCTCTCTCGTCGTTCAGCTTCTCCAGCCTTTCCTTCAAGTCGTTTGCGGTGTTAACAAGTTTGAGGTACTCGTGAATTCTCTTATAGTTCAGAAGTTTTTCCCTCTCCTCTACGAGACTTCTATACCTCAAAGCCTCCTCTCTCTCAACCTTAAGCTGAGATAATCTATCGTCAACTTCCTTTATAGTTATCTCAACCTTCTCTATGTTCCTCTTAACCTCCTCAAGCTCTTCAAGAGCCTTCTCCTTCTTCTCCTCGAACTCCGAAATTCCAGCTATATCCTCTATTATTTTTCTTCTCTGAATCGGTGTCATCTCCGCAATCCTCGTAACGTCTCCCTGCATGATGACGTTGTATTCCGTGTTCAATCCGAGCTTTTCAATCAACCTTTCGATGTCGGAATAGCTTACACTTTTGCCGTTTATGTAGTAGTAGCTGTAGTAACCTTTGTCCGTTCTCTTTACCCTCCTTCTAACTACGTATCCGTCGAGTTCTATTGTAACTTCCGCTTCGTTCTGTCCGTGCTTTATGAGGTCTGTCAGCTTATCCGCTCTGAGCGTTTTTGAAGAGCTTATACCGAAGCAGAAGAGTATGGAATCGATTATGTTGGACTTGCCACTACCGTTTGGACCTGTTATTACCGTAAAGTTGTCCCTGAACTCTATTTCAGCTCTCTTGAAAGATTTGAAGTTTCTAAGCTTTATTCTCCTTATGAACATCTCAATCAACGATTATTATCTCATCGTCATCGAACTCGTACCTTTTCTCCTCTTTCTCCTCTGCAACCTCACAACCTTCCTCTTCCTTTTCAAGAGGTATATCGACTATCTCAGTTTCTCTTCTCTGCGATTTAAGCTCCGACTTGATGTAGAGTATCTCATTCATCAAAGCCTCAACGCTTTTCGAAATTTCAGCCACTTTCGCCTCTATAGTTTTAAGCTCTCTCCTAAACTCCTCTCTGATTTCGTTCTTCAACTCTTCTAAGGTTTTGGAAGACAGCATTTTTCTCAACTCCTCAACCTCTTTCTCCTTTTCAGCCAACTTTTTCTCAAGTCTTTCGAGAAGTATGTCCCTCTCCATTTTGTCAAAATTAATTTAAGAAGTTCATATACTTTTTCATCTTTTACCAACTACAACTACCAAATCTTTCCCGTATTTCACGTCGCCAAAATCAACCTCTGTAACGGTAAATCCGGCTTTTTCAACCATTTCAACTATCTCCTCAACGCTGTAGAATTTGGCGTTAGAGTAAAACGGATTGTCCTTCCTGCTCATATACTCCATACCAAGCTTCGAATCTTTTGGAACCGAGCATACTACAACTTTTCCGTCTTCAATCAAAACATCCCTTGCGGAGATAAGTGCTTTAAGTGGGCTGTCTAAAAAACAGAGTGTGAAGGCGAAGAGAACGAGATCGAAGACCCTTTTGAAAGGTAGGAGCTTTGCATCCGCTTTGATGACCTCAATCCCTCTCGACTTCGCAAGTTTCAGCATCGCATCGGATAAATCGATCCCATACTCAATGCCCAACTCGACTGCAAACCTTCCAGTTCCAACTCCTACCTCCAAGCCCCTTTCAAAATTGCCTACGTACTTTCTTATGAACTCAACTTCTCTCCTAAATATCTCAGGGTTTCTTTCGTACCACGAATCGTATCTCTCCCAAAGCCTTTCGAATATTTCAACGGTCATTAAAAAGGGTTGTGGTAAAGATAAAAATCATTCGGCTATTCCAAGCTCTCTTCTAACTTCGTTTGTAGCTTGAACCATGACCTTAAGCTTCTCAAACGCAATATTCCTTGGTAAAAGCTTCAATCCACAATCTGGATCGATGTAGAGTTGATCCGGTTCAACTATTTCCAAAGCCATGTATATTGCCTTCTTGACATCCTCAACGCTCTCCACTCTTTTACTGTGTACATCTATGCAACCGAATCCCAAGTCCTTGTCGTAGTCGAACTCTTTCAGAATCGCCAAATCTTCAAAGTTCCTGTTCGCAAATTCGAAGTCGATCTGATCTACTTTGAATTCCAATATGTCTGGGAATATTGCCCTGTAGTCTCCGTAACACATGTGCATTCCTATGTATGCATTGACCCCTTTTACCATTATCTCAACCGCATTTTTCGCAATTTCGATCTCTTCAGGATGTGTAGGAATTGCTGGTTCATCGATCTGGATGTATTTCGCTCCAACCTTCACCAACTCCCTAAATTCTTTGTTCAAAACCTCAGCTAAGGCGTAGACGGCTTCATCCTTACTTGGATAATACTCGTTGAAGCTCCAGTCCACGATCGTATACGCTCCAGTTATCGGAACTTTGATCTCCTTGTCAGTCACACTTCTAAGGTATAGAAAATCGTTGATAGCCAACTCCTCCTTGTATCTGAGTTCACCCACTATCGAAGGCTTTGGATAGTATGCGTTTCCCCAAACTCTTACTTCTCCATAGATTTTGAATCCTTCAATCCTTTCAGCGAAGTAGGACGTCATCTCCTCCCTACGCATTTCTCCATCCCAGATTATATCCACCCCAGCTATCTCGTGATCCTTAACAACAGCTTTCACAGCATCCTTGTAAGCTTCATCCATGACTTTATCGTCCACCTTTCCCTCTCTGTGAAGCTTGATCATCCTAAGCAACCACTTCGGCTTTGGATAGCTCCCCACCACTGTAGTTTTCAAGCTACCACCTCCCTAAGCTTGGCAACCAACTGCATCTTCTCAAAGGCTTTGATACTTGGAAGGAATTCCAATCCGGTGTTTGGAGAGATGTAGACCCTCTTAAAATTACCCTTCGAAGTAACTTCCTCAAACCTACCCTTTAACTCCTCTAAGCTCTCCATCTTCGTGTTCCTTCCATCTATTAGCCCTAAGTTTATCGCCTCGAAGTCGTATTCTTCAACGATTTTTAGATTCTCTTCGTAACCCTCAACGAAGTCCAATCCGATGACATCAAAACCAAAGTCTAAAACCTCTGGAAATATTCTCTCAGCGGAATCGAAGTACGTCATGAGTATAGTTTCCATTTTAGTGTTCGTAAGCTCTCTGTAAACGTCTTTAAGAACTTCAAGCTCGGATTTTTCAGCGTAAAGTAAGGCGGGTTCATCTATCTGAACGTATTTTACACCCATCACCTCAAGTTCTTTGATCTCCTCTTTAACAGCCTCGCAAATATCCCAGAGGAAATCTTCGAACTTTGAGTAGAACTCGTTTCTCGAAAGCTTTGCAACCGTATAACAGCTCAGAACGGCTTTGATGTTCTTCTCAATCTCAAAGGCTATTTCAAAGTCGTAGAGGATTTTCCTCTTTCTTCTAACCTTGTCCTTCACGATCGGTATCCTGTAGTAGAGGTTGTTGTCGAAATACCTAACGAGACCGTTCATTTCAAATCCTTCCAATCTTGAGGCTATGGTCAGTAGGAAATCGTGCCAGATAAGTTGTCCATCGGTGTATAGCTCGATTCCAGCCCTCTTTTGCTCGTCAATAACCTCAGCTATAGCCTTCCTCAAAACTTCTCTCTCAACTTCGACATCTAAATCCTTCTGCAACCCCTCAACCTTTCGCAAATACTCCCTGAACCACTCTGGACGAGGATAATTACCGACGACGGTAGCGATAACATCCATAACATCACCCTATGTGCTCTCTGACAAAATCACCTTCCCCACCCAACCTCTTTATCGTTTTTAAGACCGTATCGACCACCGATTTCAAAGCCTTCTCCGCAACCTTGTAGTCGTCAGCTTCGAGTACAATCCTGTATCTCGGTGCACCAACGTATTCAATTTCAGCTTTAATATTCGGAAACTTCTTTATCACATCGTAAGCTTTCATCAATGCCTTCTTTATTCTTTCAACGCCATCACCAGCGTAGCTCTTAAGCTCAAAGTATCCCCTCACCTTAACTCTGGGCGGTTTAATGTTCTCCCTTGCTATTTCAGCCATCTCCTTCGCAAACTCCTCTCCAACTATTTTCGCCAGAACTTCGTAACCCTCGTAGGCACACTCAACAAAAGCCTCGTATACGCTGTCATACTCTTTAATCAATTTCTTTCCTATCTCGACAAGCTGTTCTCTACTCATTCCCAGCTTATCACCGATAATTTCAAGCCACTTAAATGCCTTAAGTTCGTTCTTCCACTCCTGCCACTTTTCCCTTTTCTGCCTCTCCGTAACGTCTTTGATTGATAAATCGATGTGTCCCCTCTTTGGATTAACGCTTAAAACCTTGCAGACAACCTTCTGCCCCTTCTTAACATGATCTCTTATATCTTTTATCCATCCCGGTGCTACTTCGCTTATGTGTACCATTCCCTCCTTGTTCTCGTACTCATCGAGCGAAACGAAAGCTCCGAAGTCCATTACCCTCGTAACCGTCCCTATTACAATCTCTCCCGGAGAAGGGTAGCCGTCTCTCTTAACAATTAGCCTTTCCTCACTCATTGGAAGATGTAAAATGGATGGAATTTAAAGCTATTCAAAAAATTAGAGAATGATGTCAATTCCCAACTTTTCAGCCAACTCTTTGTATCTGTTTCTTATGGTAACTTCGGTAACACCAGCGACTTCAGCAACCTCCCTCTGAGTTCTCCTCTCTCCACACAGGATCGATGCTATGTATATAGCCGCTGCAGCAACACCGGTTGGACCTCTACCGCTCGTTAA
>CAYMRE010000035.1:0-8671 GCA_964392755.1 uncultured archaeon | reverse complement strand
ATGCCGGGATTGCAGAGTGGTACTGCGCGGGCCTGGAGAGCCCGTGCCCTTCGGGGCTCCGGGGTTCGAATCCCCGTCCCGGCGTTCGTGATGATTGGAGGGGTCTCTGAACTGTGATGAAAAGCCGCCAACCTGATCACCTTTTCCTCTTGTTCGGACAAATCATCGAGAAGAAGCAGTATCTGCATTCCCAGTCGTATCTTGGAGCGGTTTTGTCAACTATAAGCTTAATAATCTCCTCCTCCTCAACGTCTTCCTCAACCACGTACTCCGTAACTCTGTCGGGTGTGATGTAGACGAGGACGGTCTTCTCCAAATCGAATAGCCAGTTGTAAATTCTCGCTTGGAGGACGTGATGATCGTAAGGAATTTCAAAATCCGCTCGGGAAGTCTTTATCTCTATTCCCACCTTACCCAACTTCGCATCGATCCTTCCAACTATCTTGTAATCCCCGATCCACTTTTCACCTTTAACCTCCACTTCAGCGTTCAGTTCATTCGACAAAATCTGCTCCAAACCCAAATGGACGAGCGATCCCAATATCGTTGCGGGAGTGTACGCTGAAGCTTTGTAGAGGTCCGGAAATTTATCTTCAAACTCCCTTTTAAGCGGACACCTTATCAAATCGGTTACTTCAATAGCTCCCTCCTCTTTAAGCTTTTTGTGCTTATCGAGTTCCCTTAAGCGCCAATCCACTACTACCTCTATAATCATAGAGCAAGTTCAATCAAAAACTTTAAAACTTTGTTCACGATCTCGGTTGAATGATAAATGTAAGCGATTTAACGGGTTATTTGACCTGTCCCAGACTTTGCTACTTCAGAATGAGATTCGGAACCAAGTTGAACGAGATGAACGCTGTCAGGGAGATTTATCTGAGTTTGAGAAAGGGATACGATTTAACTTGGGCTGAGAACAGATTTCTCGAACTCGGTGGAGATAAGGAAGTTTTCAAGAGAGCAAAGGTAAATTTCGAGTTCTTAAACGAGCTTGAAATTTTAAAACCCGTGGATTGGGAGGTTAAACTTGAGTCCGAAAGGTACAGGCTTAGAGGTATACTCGACGAGCTTGTAGAATTCCGATCGAACTTTCATCCACTTATTTTGTCTCTGAAAAGTCCTCAAAAGGATGTTAGGTTTAAAGAAAGGATAAAGGTTTCAGCCTTCTGCATGCTTTTAAAGGAGAGGGATGTTAATTGCGATTACGGATTCGTCTACTACTGCTACGATGGAGTGTTGAGGAGGGTTGATGTGGGAAGGAGGGAGAGATACTACGTTCTCAAGCTTGTGGAAAAGGTTGAAAGGATTAAGAAAGGTTTCATGCCTGAAAAGAGCAAGAATGCTAAGTGCGAATTCTGCGAATACGGAGAAGTTTGCCAGTCTAAGCCTTCAACCTTTCAAGAAAAGTTTGGAAAGCGATTTATGCTGTAAGATTGAAAAGCCTCTATGGAGGAAATCGAGTTTGAATGTCCCGTTTGCGATGACGGAAAGAAGCACAAGGCTGAGGTTTTGAGGAGGGAGAGGGGGAAACTTGAAAGAGAAGAACTCGGATTGATCAAGGGAAATGTGGAAGTTATGATCGTAAGGTGTAAGGACTGTAAGAAGATAGGAAAGATAGTCAGACACTTGGACTACAACTTTGAGATATACGACTTTCCGTCAGATGAGGAGTCTATAAAAAAGCTTGAAAAGTTGGCTAGCGAAACCTAAGCCAGATGTAAGCAATTGCTACAGCCGAGCAGAGTAAGATCAGAGCTGGTATCGTGTATTTTAAATCGTCTTCTTCGTTGAACAGGCTTGCGAGATCGTCTACAACCATCCCTTCCAGAACAACACCGATCTCTCTATTCCTCTTAAAACCGTATTCGTCAAAGTTTGCGGAGGTTATTATAGCCTTATCGTCGGCAATCACCAACTTTCCGTGAACCCTCTTATCAACCTTAACATCCAATTTTAGGTTATTTCTACTCCCGAAATCTTTAAGAAACTCTGCAAAATCTTCATCGGCTGTAATTATCCTGATCTCGCAACTCTTGTTCCTGAGAACATCTAAAAATTCCGTGTCCTTAAAGTGAATGTACGGAGTCATTATGTACAGCCTACCCTTAGCGTTCTTCATCACATCGAAGATCGGATTGTAATCTGGCAAAACAAACACCGTAACGTTTCCCTCAAAACTGTAAACCTTCCCTCTACCTCCTAAAGACTTGAAAGCTCTCAACTTTCCAACGCTTCCGTGATCGCTGGCATAAATCTTGTCGTGCTCAAGAACTTCTCTGAGAAATTTCGAAACCTTTCGACTCTCGAAGTGAACGATAAATCCAACGTTGTCCCACCTCCAGTTTTCGGTCGTTACAACCACATCTTCATCCCTCAATCCAAACTTCCAGTGGAAGAACCTGTACGACGGGGATTTCAGGAAATATGTCTCGTGACTTCTTGCCATCTCAATTTCATTGATGGGAATTCCGCCTATGGGGTTTGCATCGAGATACAGCGTGTAATTCCCTCTAACGTATCTGTCCGTTGTGAAGGTGTAGGATACTATAGTATCCGCCTCAAAAACGAAGTTTGCAGGAGTTACTATGATTTCTCCTTTAACGTAATCTTTTACGGGCTTAAAATTCGTCCAATCCTCGTATCTGAACTTCCAACCGCCTTCCCTGTAGTATATCAATCCCCTATCCGATTTCTTATAGGTAAAAACGTCAACGAGCGACCCGTTCTCGTAAAGCAAAACCTCATCCCCACCGTTTGCCAATGCGAATTTGCTCACGAATTCCGCATCGGGCTTAAATCCGAACTCCCTTTCAAATGCTGAAGAATTCTTGGAAACGTAGTGAACTCCCGCTTTCAGAGTTATGTTTCCTTCACCGTCACTCAGAATGCATGTGGTGTTGCATCTAACCTTCACGTACTCCGCCTGCGGATTGTAAGGGTTCGGGCAGACTTCAAGGATCTCCGCTTTTACCGGAAACAGTAGCAGTAAAATCATCAATACCGTTATTCTCATTCAAACACCCAGACACCTCTTTAGCTCACCGAGCGTTGAAAAAAGTTCCGCAACGACGTTGTGAGGATGTATACTCTCTTCATTCTCCTGTCTCAAATAGACAAGCGTATCATCGGGTAAATGGCTGAATCTCTCAACGATACCTTTAGCCATAGCCCTAACACAATCCTCCACAAACCTCGGATTCTCATGCATCCTCCTTACGACTTCCACCTCGTCTTCCCTCTTCAAAAGCTCGTAGACCTCCGAACTCATGGCAACTTTGGCAATCTCTATAAGCTCTTCGAGTCTTACTGGCTTGTCTTTAATCTCAATCTTTATAGTAGCTTTTCCCCTCTGATTGTGCGTTGGTAAAGGAATATTTTTGACCACATCACCAAACTCTTCGAGTAGTTTAGCCCTCATCAACTCTTGAGCGCAGGGGCAGGCGGTTGCACCAACTACTTCAACCCCAACGAAGACTTTTCTCCTTCCTTCCTTGTTAATCAAAACCTCACAGCTTATGTTCACGACCTCATCCGTTCTTAGCTTCGTTACGGGAGTTCTCTTTCTGACTATAAGCTCGGAGTTCATGGTAACCTCTGCAACTTCCGCATACTCGTGCTTTTTCAAAACCTCTTCAGCCAAACTTATGCATAAAGCCTCTATTCCATTTACGGGTTTTTCCGTAGCTTTCTCAAGCGTTGTGTATATCGCTTCCAAGTTTCTGCTTAGATTGGCTCCTTTTAAATCGGGAGGAAGATCGATGAATATGTCGAACGTGGATATTAAAATTATGGGTCTTCTCTTTCCGACATCAACCTCTACGAGCTTCTTCACTCCCTTAATCCCCACCCTGTTAATCCTTACGGGAATTTCGGGTTTCAGGAGCTGTACATCTGGAAGCACGAACCTATTAGTACCAACACTTAAAGGATTTTTCGCAAACTTGAATAACCACATGCATTGGTTGAACTATGCTCGGAATGCAACCGGCTATATATCAGAAACCAAGAGAAGCTTTTGAATTTGCTAAGGAGCACGGATTTGATCATGTAGAGATTTTAATGGATCATCCTTTGTACTCTATCGAAAATCTCAGTCCAGCAGAGGTTTTGGAGATGAAGGAGTGCTACGAACTGGAGGTTCTTCTGCACGCTCCCGCAACCTCAACCAACTTTCTTTCGATAAGCGACGTTATGAGAAAGGCGAGTTACGAGGAGTTATGCAGAACGATCAGATTTGCCGAGAAATGCGATGCGAAACTTGTAACCTTCCATATAGGTTGGAATCCGGGATTTATAACGGCAAAGGGGTTTGTTTTTCCGAAAGAACTTTACAGAGATCACAACTACCGAGTTCTCACAAAGGAAATGTACAGCTTCTTGAAGAAGGTTGATGCGGAAATTTTGGCTTTGGAGAACACGATACCTTTGGACGAAAGTTTGAGATCGGCCATAGAGTTTCTGATCGAAAACACCGATGTCAGTCTAACATTTGATATAGGTCACTACTTCTGCAAGGGAGGGCACGATGTCTTTCTAAAGTACTTTGAAAGGGTTAAGAACGTTCATCTTCACGACAACGACTTGAAGAATGATTTGCATCTGGCTTTGGGTGAAGGTAAGGTGGATTTAAGCATAATACCGAAGAACTACAAGGGTTATATGACGATAGAGTGCAGGGATGTTGAAGCGATAATTAAGTCCAAGGAGTTCATCGAGAGGTGGAGGGGATGAGAGGATTCTTCATAGGTCGGTTCCAGCCCTACCATCTCGGTCACCATGAGATAGTCAGGGAAATAATCAACGAGGTTGATGAGCTTATAATCGGTATCGGAAGTGCTCAAGAAAGTCACACGCTTGAAAATCCTTTCACCGCTGGAGAAAGAATTCTCATGGTTTCGAAGGCGTTAGATGAGATAGACCCAGAGCTGAGGAAGAGAGTTTACGTAATTCCCCTTGAAGACATATACAGGAACGCACTGTGGGTTTCCCATGTCGTCTCGATGGTTCCTCCCTTTGATGTAGTTTTCTCGAACAATCCCTTGGTTGTAAGGCTTTTCAAGGAAGCTGGATTTGAAGTTAGGAGGACGAAGCTTTACAACAGGAAGTATCTTCAGGGTAGAGAAATTAGGAGAATGATGATTGAGGGTGATTCTTGGGAGAAGTTCGTGCCAAAATCCGTTGCGGAAGTTATAAGAGAAGTTGGCGGTGTGGAAAGAATTAGAGAGATCGCCAGAAATGATAGAATCGCTGAGCGTTGATTGGAAGGTTTTTGTAAACGTTTACATCAAGAATGAAAAGATAATCAAGGTTGAATTTTCAGGGAACCCGGTTAAAGAGGTAATTTTATCCGAGACTGCTGAAAACCTGAAGAAGGATTTAGAAAGATACTTTAGTGGAAGAAAAGTCAATTTCAGCAACTACGATGTTCATCTTAGTGTTTCCCCATTCGTTAGGTCGGTTTTGGATGTCGTTAGGACTATTCCTTACGGTAAGATTGTGACTTACGGTCAAATTGCAAAAATCCTGAATACCTCTCCAAGAGCAGTTGGGGTAGCTTTAAAGTTGAATCCCGTTCCGATACTAATTCCCTGTCACCGTGTGTTATCTAAAAACGGTTTTGGAGGTTACAGTGCTGGGGTTTGGATAAAGAAGGAGCTTTTGAAGCTTGAGGGGGCAACATTTTTATCTCAACGACCTTAGTGTCCGCATGGTTGATGAGACTGTAATATGTAGAGCTATAATCGATAGCTACTTCGAGAGGCTCAAGAGGTGTTTGAACGTCGATGTTATAATCGTCGGAGCTGGACCGAGTGGATTGACGGCTTCATACTACCTCTCCAAGTCGGGTTTTAAAGTTTGTCTGATTGAAAAGAAGTTGAGCTTGGGAGGGGGAATTTGGGGGGGAGGAATGTTCTTCAACAAGATCGTCGTTCAAAGCCAAGCTCTTCCAATACTCGACGATTTTGGAATTGGCTATGAAAGATACGATGAAGAACACTACGTTTTGGATGCTATCGAGCTTGCCGGCTCTCTAATTAGGGAAGTAGCTAAGAATGTGGAAGTTCTAAACGGTGTTTGCGTTGAGGATGTCGTCGTTAGAGATGGAGTTGAGGGTGTTGTCGTGAACTGGAGTGCAAGTTTCATGAGTGGTCTCCATGTCGATCCTCTCGTTTTGAGGAGTAGGATCGTCGTTGATGCTACGGGGCACGATGCCGTAGTGTGTAGAATTACGGCGAAGAAAACGAATGCTTTTGATGTGAAGGGTGAAGGAGGAATGTATGCGGATTTGGCTGAGAGATTGGTCGTTGAGAAAACTGGAGAAGTCTATCCGAATTTGTATGTTACTGGAATGGCTGTGGCAAGCGTTTACGGATTGCCGAGGATGGGTCCAATATTTGGAGGAATGTTGTTAAGCGGGAAGAAGGTTGCGGATCTCATAGCAGATAAACTAAGATCGTAGGGACCATCAGCGATCCCATGCAGTTCACCCTTCTAACCCTCAATGCAACAGCCAAGAAACCTATCAGCGTTGCTATCGCAAATACCATCAAGCCTAATCCTTGAGTTAAGACGTAAACTACAACCGTGTTGAATGTGAACACAATAGATGACAGCTTTGAAGGCTTAACTTTCTCGGCAAATTTCCCAAAGGCTACTGCAAAAGCGATAGTTAGAAGTGTGGCTATTAACGATGCAATTAAACCTACGTAAACCAACTTTAATGGGCTTAAACTTGGAAAAAGCTCCTTAAAAGCGGATACCGCCCCACTTCTAACTTTCCCGCTTGAGAAGAAAATTGCAAAGCACAAGATGGCATTGGATGTGTTTGCGGAGCTTATCGCTGATACTACTCTCTGGTTATCTCTAAGATGGTTTGATGAAAGCAACGTTGCCACACCCGAACTTACACTCGGAAACAGAGAAACGAAGGAACCTGCCAGCACTCCCGATACAATATCCTTAAGGGATGGATTGTGAAAGCTTACATCTTGCTTTCTAATCTCTCCATCGCTGAACATCGATGTTAAAAGGATTGGGGATGCAAAGAGACCTGTTAATAGGGGTAGAAGTAAACTTGGATTTCCAAAGCAGAAAATACCCAGCACTCCCGAGAGCAAGAACACCGTCAAAGCCTGTAACGATTTCTTCAACCTACTCTCTAAAAACTCCCTCTCGCTCGCAATGAGATAAGCTGAAACTGCGATGAGAACTATAGGAACAACCGAGTTTAAGTCTAATTCGGAGCTTAGATAGATTGCGAATATCGGAATGGACAGCAAAAACCCACCCAAGCTTGAGAAGGCAGAATTTATGCAGGCTGATATTCCCTTACCATCCAGAACGAGTTCGTGCATCGGTAACACACCTACAGCGGTGTCTTCATCTGGAACACCAAAAAACACGGTTGGGATTACATCGAGGAACGTGTGAACGATTGCATTTACGAAGATAACTATAGCGAGCTCATCCCTGCTGAAGTACTTGGAGAGTAACGATGTTGTAGATAAAATGAGCATTGCGGATGTGTTGCTGTGTATGCCCGGAGTTAAACCCGTCAAAATTCCTAAGAATATACCGAGTACAACCGCTTCGAGCATTGTAACGAGAACGGAAGCTTATATATAACCCCTTCGACTAACATCAATCGAAATGCAGATGGCTATAGTTGAAAGCGTGCTCAGGATACTATCCAAGGCGGGATATACCGTTACCGATGTGGTGGAAACTAAGCCCAGATGCTTCGATATAGTCGCAAGAAAAGGGGATGTAATCCTCCTTCTAAAGGTACTCTACAATATCGACTCTCTAAAGCATGAAATGGCTAGGGAGATGAAGATCGTTGCAAAACTCCTTAAAGCGAGTCCAATTGTTATAGGAGAGAAGTACAAGAATGATTACCTTGAAAGGGGTGTAGTTTACAACAGACACGGCTTGCCAGTCGTAAACACCGCAACGTTCTACGATTTCGTTGTTGAGGGGATATATCCTTTGGTTTATTCCGCTCCGGGAGGATTCTTCGTAAAGATAGACGGTGAGAAGCTTAGGGAGATGAGGGAAAGATTGGGTCTTTCGATTGGAGATTTGGCGAACATCTTAGGTGTTTCGAGGAGAACGGTTAAGAAGTATGAGGAGAATGTCGATGCCAGCGTAGAAACCGCTTTGAAACTTGAGGAGGTTTTCGGTGTTGAAGTTATAAAAGCGATTGATTTACTGAACTTCGTTCAGGATGAGAACGTCGATGCAAAGTACGACTTCTCTGGAAGGGAAGGAGAAATTGTTAAACAGCTTGAATGTATCGGTGTGAAGGTTTATCCGATAAAACACGCACCGTTTGATGTCGTTTCTCAGGCTGAGGAAGAGAACATACTGACCGGAGTTAGGCAGGTTAAAGAGATAGACAAGAGAGCCACCATACTCGGCAGAATATCAAGGGTTCTATCGACAAAAGCCGTGTACATCGTGGATAGAAAGGTTAAGGTGGAAGTTAACAGCGTTGCCTTCGTAATGAAGGACGAGCTTCAGTGCTTGAGTTCTCCAAAAGACTTCATAAGCTTACTGAAGGAGAAAATTGAAGATTGAATCGAGAACTTAAGTTTAAATTAATTAAAAAAATCAATATTAACTCTCGCATTATACGAAACGTTTATATAGACCTACTGACCCAGTGATT
>CAYMRE010000034.1:0-9238 GCA_964392755.1 uncultured archaeon | reverse complement strand
CCCGGTAAGGACTTCGACGAGTACTACATGAGATGCAGACAGATGGGTATCAAGGTAATCAAGGGTAAGGTAGGAGGAGTGCAGAGGTTACCTGACGAAAGATTGTTGGTAAGAGGTTACGATGCCGAAATTGGCAAGCCCGTCGAATTGATAGCAGACCTCGTAGTATTAGCAACTGCTGTAGAACCTTCCGACGGAACGGTAGAGTTGGCGAGAAAGCTCGGAATAAACGTAGGTGCTGAGGGCTTCCTCAAGGAGAGGCACACCAAGCTGTATCCAGTGGACACGATGACGGAAGGTATCTTCATAGCTGGATGCGCTCAAGGACCAAAGGACATTCCAGATTCGGTTGCTCAGGCTAAAGCTGCTGCAGCTTCAGCCATGTCCCTCATAGCTCCGGGTAAGATGAAGGTAGAACCATTGGTATCTGAAGTAGATAAGGAGAAGTGCTCTGGATGCGGAATCTGTGTGCCATTGTGCCCGTACGGTGCGATAACTATGGTAGAATATAACGGTAAGCCAAAAGCCGAGATCAACCCAGCCCTTTGTAAGGGATGCGGTGTATGTACGGCTGCATGCCCAAGCAAGGCGATAAAGCTGTACGGATTCACGTTCGAGCAAGTCTTAGCTCAGGTTAGAACCTTAGCGAAGAAGGGTGTTGTGGAGGTGTTGTAAATGGAAATGATTGAAGAAGGTGTTCCTCCAATTCTTAATTTATCCAAGTTAGCTGAAAGGGAAGAAACGGAGTTTGAGAAGAAGGTAGCTGAAATAATAAAGGAGCTTGGTGCTGAAAGAATAATGTACTGTATGCAGTGCGGTGCCTGTGCTTCCATTTGTCCGTTGGCAAGAGTAGGATTTGAATGGTACAACAAGAAATTGATCAAGGCGCTAATTTTAGGCTTAAGAGATGAACTGTTGGATGATCCAACTCCCTGGGCTTGCGTTGCATGTAACAGATGTACCGAAGTTTGTCCAAGGAACGTGAATCCGTTTGAGGTTATGTTTGCTATGAGAAGGTTGATGGCTGAGGAGTACGCGATTGGCTCTCTTGCAATAGAAGGGTTGAGAGCATTATACGAATACGGACATGCTGTTTACATGACCGGTAGAGAGGCAAGGAAGAAGGTTGGATTGCCTGAGAAACCACCAACAACGGACTCCGATCCTAAAGCCTTGGAGGATTTGAGAAAAATACTGAAGCAAACTAAGTTGGCAGATTTGGGATTGGTTCCAATGAAGTGAGGTGGTGTAAATGAAGTACGGATTGTTCTTGGGTTGTAACATTTCATTCAACAGACCTGACGTCGAAGTAGCTATGAGATGCATCTTCCCCGCTTTGGGTGTAGAGTTGGACGATCTGGCTGGTCAATCCTGCTGTCCAACATGGGGAACGATGCCTTCGATAGATGTTGTGGGATGGTGCGCCGTTGCGGCGAGAAATTTGGCGTTGGGTGAGGAGAAAGGGATCGATTTAATGACCGCCTGTAACTCCTGTTACGGAAGCTTGAATGAGGCGAGGCACAAGATGCTCACCAATCCTGAGATACACCGCAAGGTAAACGAGATTCTCGCAACAATTGGAAAGAAGTACGAAGGAAAGGCGAAGTGCAGGCACGTAGCTTGGGTTCTTTACAAGGATGTTGGCTTGGAGAAGATAAAGGAGTCGATAAAGTACACACTCGACGGGATTACAATAGCAGTTCAGCCCGGTTGCCACTTCCTCTGGCCTTCCGAGATTTATCCAGATAAAGAGGAGGATCCCTTCAACCCAGTAGTGCTAAGAGAACTCTGCGAAGCTTTGGGAGCTGAAGCTCCTTACTACTCGAAGTTAATCGATTGCTGTGGAATGGGTGCCCTGAGAAGCACGGACCCGGAGAAATCATTCATCCTCGTAAAGGAGAAGATGGAATGCATAAAGGAGGAAATCGATGCGGATCTAATCGTTACCAGCTGTTCATCATGCCTTATTCAGCTCGACGATGCTCAGGAGAGACTGAGAAAGGAAGGTAAACTGAACTTCTCAATTCCAGTTCTCCACTACGTCCAGCTTTTAGCCATTTGTATGGGCTTCGATCCCGAAAAGGTCGCTGGCATTTGCGTAACCCCAAGAGATGAGATCATTAAGAGAATTTTGGAAAATAAGAGGTGATTTGAATGGGTGAGGAATGGGAACCCAACATCGTTTGTATTGCATGTAACTGGTGTACATACCAAGCTGCAGACATGGCTGGAAGCTTGAGATACTCCTACCCTCCTACAGTCAAAGTCGTCAGAGTTCCTTGTAGCGGTAGAGTCGAACCGGAATTCATAGTTGAGGCTCTGATAAACGGTGCGGACGGTGTGATAGTCGGTGGTTGCCATCTCGGTGACTGTCACTACAAGGAAGGAAACTACAAAGCTCTGAGAAGGTTTAAACTCCTTCACAAGCTACTCACGGAGCTTGGGGTAGAACCAGAAAGGGTTAGACTCGAGTGGATCAGCGGTTCGGAAGGATTAAAATTCGCAGAGGTTATGACGGAGTTCGACGCAACGATAAGGAAGTTGGGACCCTTCAAGTTTGAGAGGTGATAGCATGGCTCTGAAACTTGCTTACCTTTTGGTTGGTGGATGTGGCGGTTGTGACATGGCTGTGGTAGATTTGTCCGAAAAACTTGTAGATGCTTTGGAACACCTGGAGATAGTATTCTGGGCGCCTACGGTTGCAGATGTAAAGTACAAGGACCTTGAAGCGATGCCCGACCAATCCATAGACTTGGGATTGATTGCAGGTGCCGTTAGGAACAAGGAGAACGAACATTTAGTTAAGGTAATGAGACAGAAGTGCAAGATAATCGTAGCTTTCGGAATCTGCGCAGCTCTTGGAGGAATTCCGGGAATGGCAAACATGCACAAAAATGAGGAGTTACTTGAGAATGCATACGTAAAGAGTCCGAGTACGGACAATCCTGATGGTATAGTCCCACAGCCGGTAAGTAAGGAGGGTGAGTTTGAGCTAACGCTACCAGAACTTTTGGATTACGTTAAGCCCGTTGATGCGATAATAGATGTCGATTACTATGTAGGCGGATGCCCACCTCACCACGATCACGTAGCAAAGGTTGTTGAAGCGGTTATAACCGGTAACCTACCACCTAAGGGGTCGTGGATTACAAGTGGAAAAGCTGTTTGCGACGTCTGTCCGAGAAATCCTGCTCAAAAGGGTAAAACGAGAGAGTTCGTCAAAGAAGTTAAGAGAATGCACGAAGGTATTCCAGATGAGGAGAAGTGTTTACTCGGTCAGGGTTACCTCTGCTTGGGTCCGGTAACTCAGGGTGATTGCGGTGCCCTGTGTCCTAAGGTAAACATAAGGTGTGCTGGTTGCGGAGGTCCCATCCCGCCAACGAGGGACTTCGGCTTGAGAGCGATAAGTGCCATAGGATCGATACTTGCAGATGAGAACGTGACCGATCAGTTGATGAAGAAGTATCCCGTGCTGGCTAAGATACTTTACAGGTACAGCCTACCCGGAGCTATGATAAACAGGAAGATATTTAAGTGATTTTTATGCACATTTTCAGAAAAATTTTTGGTAAGGGGGTGAATGGTGTGAAGAAGATCGAAATTGAGCCGATGACCAGACTTGAGGGTCACGGTAAGATAGCTATATTTCTCGACGAGAAGGGAAACGTTGCGGATGCGTTTTACCAGATTGTAGAGTTTAGAGGTTACGAAACATTCCTCAGAGGATTACCGATAGAGGAAGTTCCAAGAACTGTTTCAACGATCTGTGGTGTATGTAGAGCCGTTCATCATACCGCAGCAACAAAAGCCAGCGACGAAATTTACGGTGTCGAGCCAACAGAAACCGCTAAGAAAATAAGAGAATTGTTCCTGAACGCTCACCAAGTTGAAGATCACTGTGCAATCCTATACGCTTTGGGATTGCCGGACTTCGTCGTCGGTATAGAGGCAGACCCTGCAGAGAGAAACTTGGTCGGATTGATTAAGAAAGTTGGTGCGGATGTAGGTAAAACCGTGCTCAAAAAGAGGTTTGCAGCGGTTAAAGTCTTAGAAATGCTTGGAGGAAAGCCGATACACCCAGTTGCGGGATTGCCGGGAGGATGGTCAAAGAGGATAACAGAGGATGAAAGAAAGGAGATCGAGGCTCTTGCCAAGGAAATGGTCGAGCTTGGAGAGATGACACTTCAGATATTCGAGGATGTAATATTGAAGAACGAGAAGATGCTCGAACTCGTTACCGCTGACTACTACAGAGTTGTAGTAAACTACTTGGGAACTGTGGATGACAGTGGTAAAGTCAACTACTACGACGGATGGCAAGTTGGAATTGATACCAAAGGAAACGAACTCTTCAGGTTTAAGGGTAAAGATTATCTCAATTACATAGCGGAGAGAGTTGTCCCGTGGAGCTACGTAAAAATGCCGTACTTCAAGCAGTTGGGATGGAAGGGATTCGTTGATGGAGACGGAACGAGCCTCTACAGCGTAGGTCCTTTGGCAAGGTGTAACGTTGGTGAAATGAACACACCGAAGGCAAAGGAGGCTCAGGAGAAGATGTTCGACGTGCTTAAAGAGAAGCCAATTCACTACATCATGGCTTACCACTGGGCGAGAGCAGTCGAACTATTAAACGCTGCGGAGAGAGTTCTTGAATTGGCTCAGGATCCAGAAATTACAAGCCCAGACGTAAGGGCTGAACTTGGAGAGGTAACTGGAGAGGGTGTTGGTATTATCGAAGCTCCGAGAGGAACGTTAATTCACCACTACAAGACCGACGAAAACGGAATAGTTACCGAAGCTAACCTCATCGTCGCAACAACACACAACCACGCACCGATAAACATAGCGATAAAGAAGGCTGCACAGCACTTCATACAGGAGAACAAAGAGATAAACGACAAACTGCTGAACTACGTAGAAATCGCCTACAGACCTTACGACATCTGTCAGGCTTGTGCATCCCACGCATTGCCCGGAAGGTATCCGCTTGAAGTTTTGGTTTACGACAGCGAGGGCGAGCTTATCAAGACAATCAGGAACTTCTAAACTTTTTTATTATTTTATGCAACTTTTTCCGATACATCTCTACATTTTGCTTCATCTAAAAAAGGCTAACGTCGATTATGCGAAGATGATTGCCAAGATGACGGAATTGGATTTGGAACTTGTAAAGACTGCTTTGGAAGATTTGATGAAAGCTGGATTGATAGAGAGGGATCAAGGCTCAGCTTTGAAGAGAAGTAAGGCTAAGTTCAAGAAGGCTTTTGAAGTTCACAAACATCACACCTACTATAAACTTTCGAGAGAGGGTGAACTCTTAGTAAGAAGGATTGACGAACGTTGGCTAAAAGAAAATTTGACAGTACCGTACAAGTTATTCAAAGCTCTTGTGAAAGCAGAAGACTTCAAATCGGCTTGCAAAGATGCTGGATTCGATGAATCCGAGTTCTTCGATGAGTTTCTTCTGCACAGGCTGATAACACCGAACGGAAAGAAGACGAAGTTTTTCAAGATGCTCACAGCTATGCTCAGCGATAGGTTAATAGACCTATGATGAAGGCTTGAGTGATGAAAACAATAGTAATCGGCATAGGTAACCCGTATCTAAGGGACGACTCCGTAGGACTGAGAGTTGCCGAGGAGTTGAAGGGGAAGGTTGAGGCTGATGTAGATTTCCTCACAAGCACGGATTTCGACGTTGTGGGAAAGATTCTTGGATACGATAGAGCCATAATCGTTGATGCAATTAAAAAGATAAAGGAGGCAGGAAATATTCACGTTTTGAATGTTGACGATCTCTTCGTTTCGTATAAATTCTCTGGCTCGCACAGCTTGGACTTAGCTACAAGCATAAAGATTGGTTACGAAATATTTGGAGATGAAATGCCCAAAGACATTAAAATAGTGGCAATTGAGGTAGAGAATATTGATTTTGGATACGAGTGCTCCGAGAAGGTTAAAGAGGCTATACCGAAAGCGGTAGAAATCGTTAAGAGATTGGTCGAATCAGCCTGAAATCTACAATCATAAAGTATGTTTTAGAACCTCAACGAGCTTCCAGCACACCAAGAGCTTCGAAAACTCTATCGCATTGACGTATTCCGATTCAACTTTGATCTCACCGTCGCCAATTTCTTTCTTCAGTGAATCGAAGAGAGATTTGAATATCTCGATATTCAAAAATCCGTCAATATCTATGAAGCTCGCCTTCTCTGCATAGTAGTAATCTGAGAAGAAGCCGATCGAGAAATCCCTTTCACTGGCTTTGACTAAATCGGAGAGGTCAATGTTCAACCTTACGGATTCGAGAGGAATATCCGTTTTCTTCAGAATTAACCTAACCTTGTAAACCTCCTCCCGGCTGTCGACGAGATACTTTATCCTCTCCGTACTCTGAATTGAACTCGGCAGAATCTTTATTACAACATCAGCGTAAATTTTCTGAAAATCGATATATCTTTTGTAGTCAGGCTCTCTCCTTATGATCTCCTCTATAACCTTCTCTCTGTTGTATCCCCTCTCTTCAACATCTCTCCTGATCTTCCACAACCTCTTGATGTACCTCGCCGGATCTACGAAAATCTTGAAGTCTATGTAATCTCTTATGCCGTCGTAGAGCGTGTGAAGACCCTCAACGATCACTATCGGAGTAGGTTCGAAATCTTCCCACTCCCCAAATGTCCCAGTCTTATGGTTGTACGTCGGTTTCTTTATTCTTTCACCCTTCTTTAGCATATAGAGATGAGTCTCAACCAGCTTTAGGTTGTTGGCTGAGGGGTGAAGGGGTGTTATTCCAAGCCTCTCCCTCATCTCCCTATCGTAAACGTGGTAATCGTCAAGCGTAATGTGACTGACTATGTCCTCTCCAAACATCCTCTTTATGCCATTCGCAAACGTTGTTTTCCCAGAACCGCTATCTCCAGCAATACCTATTATGAAAACCTTACCACTTTCGATCAGTTTCTCTTTAAGCATAACAATCTTTAGTTTACGACTATTTTAAACCGACGTAAGCTTATTAAGCTGAGCTACTCTGATACAAAGTGACAAGGTGATCTCATGAGGATACTGATATTCGGAGTAGGAGGAATGGGAAAGTTCTTCAAGGAGTTTTTCAGGGTTAGGGGTTACGACGTTAGAGGTTACGATGTAATTAAAGATAGGAGAGATGTTGAGCTTGAGGAAATATCGGATTTCGATGTCATATTCGTCTGTGTTCCAATGGAGTGCATCAAGGATGCTCTGGAGAGTATAAGGAGATATGCAAACAGAAGAGCGTTACTCGTCGATATTTCGACAATAAAGTCAGATATTCTGCCATACTTCGACGAATGTGGTTTTGATTACATGAGCATACACCCGATGTTCGGACCAAAGAGTGACATCGGTCTTTCGAACATAATAGTTGTTCACAGGTCTGGAAGGAGAGAAGAAGAGGTTATACTCGAAGAGTTCAAGAAGGCTGGGGCTGTGATCAGTTACCTACCAAGGGAGAAACATGATGAAGTGATGGCTGAAATTCAGGGCTTGAGCCACTTCACACTCATAGCCCTTGCAGACTTCCTTAAGAATAGAGTTGGAGAGATAATTAACTACGCATCTCCAATATTCTGTGTGCTTTATAAGCTGGCATCTCGAATAGTCTCGCAGAACTGGAAGATGTATCTTAAAATCCAAAAGAACGCTGAAGCGAAGAGGGACGAGTTCCTAAAGCACATGATAAGTCTGAACGAGAGGTTGAAAGATGAGGTTGAGTTTAAAAAGCTCTTCGAGGATTTGAGGAATGTTTACGTCGATAGGGGAGAGAGCACGATAATTCTCGACTCCTACAAGGCAACACTCGATGTAAACGATTTAAACTTGGTTAGGGGATACATCAGAGCTTTGGATTCGCTGATACTTAGACTGATAGAGAGAAGGGTTGAGACTGGTAGAAAGGTTGCGGAGATTAAGAAGGAGAGGAACGAGCCGATTGAGATAACCGATGTTGAGGAGATAAAGATCAGAGACCTGATAGCGAACACACATCTGAATCCGATACTGATTTACAGAATTTTTGACAGCTTGATGACTCTCACTAAAGAGGAAGAATACAGAGTTTTAGGTGTAAGCAAGAAGCTGGCGATACTCGGTCCGATGGGAAGTTTCAGCGAGGAGATGGCTTTGAGATTGGTCGGTTCAAGATTACCGCTGATATACTGCTCCACAACGGATGAGATAATAATGGCAGTTGAGAGAGGCAAAGCTGATTACGGATTGGTTCCAATTGAGAATTCAATAAACGGGACTGTTTTACCCGTTTTGGATGCTCTCTTGAATTCCAACGTTGAGGTTTTCGGGGAGTGCGAGCTTGAGGTTATTCACTGCTTAACAGCCAAGAGGGAGATGCCACTGAAGGAGGTTAAGGTAGTCTATTCCCACCCTCAAGCCATAGCTCAATGTATCAACTTCATCAACAACTACCTACCCCATGCGGAAATCAGATACACTACATCGACGAGCGATGCCATCAAGCTTTTGGATGAAAACTCGGTTGCAATAACCTCAGAATACGCTGCGAGACTATACAGGCTTTGCATTCTCAGAAAGGGTATTCAAGATGTCAAGAACAACGTTACGAGGTTCTATCTGATAAGGAGGAAAGGAGGCAAAAGGTCTGGTAGGATTACAGCGATGTTCTTCGGCGTTGAAGATAGAGTTGGAGCTTTAAAAGACGTCTTAGAAGTCTTTTACAAGAAGAACATCAACATGCGAAAGCTTGAATCAAGGCCAGCCAAGACGGGCTTAGGGGATTATGTCTTCTTCGTTGAGATTGAGAAAGCTTTGGATGAAGACGATTTGAAGGAGCTTAAGGAGGTAACGACGTTTTACAAGATAATAGGCGTGTTTGACAGGGTAGAGTCGTTAAATCTTGACTAAGCCAAAGTCTAAAAAGTTAGTAGTCTGAAATTCAAACTTGATTGCCAAAATTAGCACTTACGGATAGAAAGGAAACGTATAATGTTGCATTCGTAATGCTTTGTCGAACAATTTTTGTAAATCATCCGTTAAAGCATTAAAAGGACAAATCCTATGTGTTCTTTCATCCGAAAGAGATGTAAAAACCCAATTTTCGATTATTTGTTCGACAAAGCACATTCGTAACATTTTGAATCGTCAAAAGCTGTAATGAGAGTTTCTATTTTTAAAGTTCCGCTCAAGATGCGGGATGAATAGTAGGAAGGAGAAAAAGCCCGTC
>CAYMRE010000033.1:0-9344 GCA_964392755.1 uncultured archaeon | reverse complement strand
TGACTCTATAGTTTAGGACTTTCACGATTTACGATTGGTCAAACGAATACATATACTTTGCTAAGCTTTTCTGTCCTTCTGCAGTTTGCTTAACCGTTTAAAATTTGGCAATGCTTACGAGACTTAAGAGACTAAAAATTGATATTGTAGCATTTTTGACCAAGATTCTGGTACTATACGGTTTCAGGTTTGTTAAGTTTCTTCCTCTTCATAGTATTTCTTCCAAATCTTTTGAACGGCCTTAAGCAGAGTCTTATAAACTTTGAAGTTTTCTCCAAGCTCCCTCCAAGCTTTGAGTTGCAAGCATTTAGCCACAAGAATTCTCTCCTCCTCCTCATCCAAATCCACCCTATCCCTCTTCGAGTAGTAGTATCTCACGAGAGGTCTTATCAAGTCGGAAACGTATTCGTATAAGCTCTGACCTTGGAAATACTTCTTGATCCTCCTCCTCTCAACTTTCCCAAAGTTCGGCATTTCAACCTCCAAATCTCTCCTCAGGCTTTTCAAAAGACCTATTGCAGTTTCGGTCTCCAAATCTTTAAGTTCATCTGCTAAGTATTCTATTAACCTCCTCGTGAAGTCGGTGTTTATCGTATCAACCTTCTCCTCCACATGCATCTTCAAGGGTTTTAGAACTATTACCGTGTGCTCTCCAGAAATTTCATTTCTCTGAGGGGTTATGTGAACTGGGATGAATCCGTTTCTAAGCCAGAACCTCAAAAGCTCTGGAGACACACCAAATCCGCTCCCAACCCAGTCCATATTCCTGTCCTTAGCCCATTCCACTATTCTGTTCAAAGCCCAGCTACCTATCCCCATTCTCATGACCGAAGGATGAGTTGCAATCCTAACGACCCTCAAGCCAACGTATTTGGGGAAATCGTAGTCCCAGTAGTGCTTGAGCATAAGATCGGGTATTATCTGTCCCTTCGGCTTGTATCCCTTGGCAATCTTCTTGATCGTTTCGTCGTCCATCTTACCTTCGATTGCAACGTGCAAGGAACACACTACCTTCCCGTTCACCTTAACGGCGAAGGGCTTGTGGTTTGGCATGTCTAAGAGGATTACGAGATCGGAAGGTCTGTTTCTGTAATGAGCCAAAACGTATATTCCGAAGAACTCCCTCAAAAGCCTCTCGTCCTCTATCAGCTTGTCCTTGTCCAACTCCTCGAATTCGAATTTTCCACCCTCTATATCCTTAATGTCATCTTCCGTGATTTCAGCGGGTTGAGCATCCAAAAGGAGGACATCGTATAACCACTTTTCAATCGGATCTCCTTTACCATACCTTATCGGCTCGTTTAAATGAATCTTCTCTATTTCAACATCCTCACAGCTTTCAAGCCTCCTCAGAAACCTTATGCTGAATCCCCTTCCCGCACCTTCATAACCGTGGATTGTGGTTGAGAATATCATCCATCGAACTCCTTCGGTTATCTTCCAAAGAACTGGGACGTCTATGCCAGCAGCCTCATCGACTATGATTATGTCAGCGTAATCTTTCTCGATCATCGCCCTCCTCGGCACAACGTACTCAACCCTCGCGTACTTGCTGTTAACTACCGTAATCAGTTTCCCGCTCTCCTTCACCTTGAACTTCATTCCTACCCTAACCATCGCTTTGAGAAGGAACTTGAAGTAAGTTTGAACTGCATAGGGTGTTGGAGCTACAACCATTATCCTAACCGGTCTCTTAAGCACTTTGAACATACGCCAGATGAGATATGGAGTAACTATTCCCAACACAGCAGACTTTCCCCTTCCCCTGTCTGCGGTGATTACAACAGCCTTCCTCTCCTTCCTTCTATCGAAGTAGTGTTCAAACAGCTCAAGGACTCTAACCTGATCCTGCGTTGCACAGAGCTTGTACAGCTTTCTGCTGATTTCCCTTTCCTCTTCTGGCAGAAGAATTTCTTCTCTCGACTCTTCAACCTTCTCGAACTCGTAAGGCTTAATCAACTTCCTCCTATCCAAATCGTAAACGATTATCCCCTTAGCCAACAACGTTCGCTTTATGAAACGTCTGTAGAATCTTGGAATAACGTCATCGATTGTATATGGCTCGCTCACAAGCTCTTCATGCCACTTACTCTTCAAATTCTGCCATTCCTGTATCGGAGGAGAAAGGGATAATATCATTCCGCCTTCAGCTATCGTTTCGACAACGATTCCCAAATCGTTTGGATGGAATCCGTTTGTCAAGTCTAAGATCAGAGACGGGTACGTTTCACCCAAAACGTACTGGACATCCTTATAATGGATAAACTTTCCCTCAAAATGATCCTTAGCCTTTTCAAGAAATTCACTTCTCCCAACTACGAGTAACTCACCTTCAATCTCTTTCACCTTTTTCCTGACTTTTTCGTACTTCTTGTAAAGCTTCTTAGCGGTCTTCAACAGCTTCTCCAAATCCTTAGAGCATAAGATAACCATGAACCTGTGTCTGTTCTCCAAAGCGGTCTTCGTAGCCTTTTCGAGTTCGCTTGTGAGCTTCTTGAGAGTCATCTAAATACGTTTAATCACCGTTAAAAAAGTTTGTTAAACCACAAACACTGGAACTTTTGAATACCTTATAACAAAATCCGCAGTACTACCGAGAACTCCCGACTTTTTGCCGGACCTACCGACGAATATACAAGTAGCGCCTTCCTTTTCTGTAATTCTAACGATTTCCTTAGATGGACTACCCTCTCCAATCACAATCCTGACGTTTATACCTTCACTTCCGAAATCTTGCTCTATCTCATCCAGCTTGCTCTCTTCTATTATCTCTCCCTTCTCAAGGACATGAGCTACTATAACCTCAGAATTGCAAGACTTCGCAACGAATTTAACAAACTTTCCAACCTCTTCACATCTCTCCGAAAAATCGTAGGCGTAAACTATTTTCGAGAAGACCTTGGGAGTATGATTCTTGAAAACTACAACGGGTTTGTCCGAATTTCTCACGACACCCTCAGCGGTACTACCTAAGAGAATTGCCTTTATAGTGCTCCTACCCCTCGAACCCATTATTATCGCATCGACGTTTTCCTCATTTGCCACCCTAACTATTTCACCAACTGGATCGCCAGCTGGAGGAGGGACTATCGGTTTCGCATTGAATCCCATACTTCTTATTCTCTCCGCAATCTCCTCAAGCTTGGGAACAGTCTCCTTTTCAATCTCCTCGATATACGCTTCAATGTCTATACCCCTCGCAACTCCCAGAACTCTCGTCAGATTAATTACCCTTAGAACGACCACCTCCTCGACGTTCAAACACTTAAATTCCGGCAGAGCATCCAATATTGCCAAACTCCTCTCCGAGAAATCGGTGGAGTAGAGGACTTTTTTGAACATGCCTTAAATTCGTTTACAAAATTTAAAACTTTGCCAACTCTCAAATCGAGAGTTCCTGCAAATTTAATATCACTTAAACAAAGTTATTCACATGGAAGAGGTTGGGAAATTTGCTCTAAAGCTTGAAAGGTACAGATACAACCTGATCGCATCGATCAGTTGGGTGATATTCGGTAGCATATTTGCGGTAGCGGTCATGGTACTCAGCGCTCTGATGCTTATGGGTTACAACTGGAGTGTAGTTGCGCTGTTGATCCCAGCCGGTGTTGTCAGCCTACTTGTGTTCCACAAAGTGAGAAGGATTGTCTCTCCTATCGATAGCAAAAGATGGAAGAGGGAGTGGATTTTCTTCGTTCTTCCGTTCTTAGTATCCTACGCCTTAATACCGCAATTCTTAAGTCTAAGCGACTTGCAAATGTCCGCTTATTTCTCTACGGTATGGTACCCGTCTTTAGGAGTAGCCTTTCTCTTGGTTGGTCTCATCATCGAGAGGAAGGATGAAATGCTCGTAACAAAAACCATGCTTCCAGCCGGTGTTACGACACTGACAACATCCGTACCTTTAGCACTCCTATGCTTGAACGTGAGAAGTTACTACGACATCATAGCGGTCGGTTTAATTGCTACGGCTCTAATGCTCTCGATATACACAGCATGCGCCCTATACGGCTTCTTCAAAGGATACAAAGCACTCTTCCACTGAACATGAAGTTCGACGATGTCGTATTTCATCCCAAAAGATTCGCAATATTGACTGTCCTATTTCTATTCAAGGAGATGACGGAAGGCGACTTGGCTAAAGCGGTTGGAATAAGCTGGGGTAGTCTGAGCACGCATTTAAAGAGGCTTGAGGAGGAAGGCTACATCGAGAGAAGAAAAGCTATAACAATGAGGGGGGTTAGAACTGTCGTCAAAATTACGGAATTTGGCTACTCAAAATACAGAGAGGAGGTCGAAAAGCTGAGGAGGGTTTTGGAGGATTTAAATCGAAACGTTTAAGCTGTGCGTAGAAGATTTTCTTCAAATGAGGGTAGGTTTTGTGTCCCGATACCCTCCCGTTCACTGCGGTATTGCGGAGTACACCAAGATGCTTTCATCCGCAATGAAATCCCTGAATCCGAAAGTGGATATTGTTGTATTTTCAACCGATGAGTCTAAGTGTGAACCGTACAACGACGACGTAGCTTACGTTTATCCGTGCTACTCAAGGTTTGAGAGGGACTATTCGGAGTTTTTAGAAACACTGAGAGATTTGAACGGTGTAGACATACTGCACGTTCAGCATGAGTACGGGATTTATGGAAGCAACAGAGAGCTTATAGAAGCTCTGCTTCAGGCTAAGAGGGAAGGACTTGCCAAGGCTGTAGGAATAACTATGCACACCGTAGACCATCCGTACTCTCCGAGAGCCAACGTTACGTTGAAGTTTCAATCTTGGCTAAACGAGTTGGATTTCGTCGTGGTTCACAGTCCTCTGCAGGAGTTTGAGCTTCATATCCAGGGAATAAATCCTTCGAAGGTTTACAGAATTCCCCACGGAACTCTGATAAACCCCTATCTGTGCAGGACGAGAGAGGAACTGTGCAGGAGTTTGGGGATAGAGTGCGATTTTGAAGGAGTTATACTGACAATCCCGGGATTTCTCAGGAGGGATAAGGGAGTAGACATTCTAATAGAGTCGCTGAGACTTTTGAGCGATTTGAAGTTTACGCTTCTCATCGCTGGAGAAGCGCAAGAGGAGGAGATGGCAAGGATGATCGAAACTTCGGAGTTTAAAACGATACTAATCGAGAGGTATCTCTCAAGTGACGAAATACTGAGAGTTGTCGCTTTGGCGGATGCGATAGTTTTACCGTACAGGGATAAAAAAGCGTACTCCGTAAGTGGAATACTGCACCTCTCGATGGGTAGCTTGAAGCCCATTGTAGGTACGAGGGTTCCGAGACTCATCGAGTTCTACCAGCACGCTCCCCGTTTAACCGTTCCACCAAGCGATCCCACCGCTTTAGCCAACAAGATTAGGTGGTTGGTTAACAACTACGACTACGCTTTAGCGTACATGACCGAAGTTTACAGCTACGCAGCGAGAACTCAATGGTTTAGAATGGCTTCGAGACACATAAAGACCTATCTGAACCTACTAAAATAATTTTCAGTTTTTATAATTTTATTTGGTGTAATTATCAAATCAACTTTGACATCGTGTTCATCCACGAGATAACTGAGGTCTTCAAAAATCTGGATCGGATGAGCCACAACGACGTAAAGAGTTACATCACTTATCAATCCCTTTTCTCTCAAGACTGCGTATTCCCTATCGCCAAAACCGCTACCCTTACCTATTCTGTTACCCTTTTTATCAACGGCAACACAGCCCTGCAAAAATATGTCCACATGGATACTCAACTCGTTTAGATCAACTTCTCTTCCATATCTGAGCATCTCTTTTATAGTTCCGGCTTTTCCTCTTTCCACGAGCAGAAAGCCTGTCATTTTCGGCTTAACGACAAGAAGAGTTTTACCATCCTCCAGCACTATCTCTCTCGCCCTCTTTAAGGGAGAATCCGGGGCAGAGAATACTACCTTCGCCTTTCTATACTCTTCGAGCTTTCTCAGTTTTTCACAGGCTTTTTCAGCGCCTACAAAGTTAGGTATTCTACCGTAGGGAGGAGGAAATTTAGAGTAGGGCTTTATGGCGTTCCAAACGTATTCCCTCACATCTCTTTTCGATTTGAACATAGTACAATCATTCCACCATTTCGAACATTGGAACTATTCTCCTTTCCTTATTCGGATAAAACAGCTCGCTCGGAAACTCTTTTCCGTAAACCTTAACTCTCTTTCCAATCAAGTTCTCGCTCTCAGCTCTCTCAGCATCCACATCCAACCTTCCCACTATCCAAGGTCCTTCATCCAGTTCAACCAGCGCTACAACGTAAGGAGCTTCGTTTTCGTAACCCATGGGAGCGACGTACGTTACCGTGTAGCTTGTAATTTTTCCGTAGCCCGAAAGCTCGATCTTTTCGAGATTTCTTCCCTTGCAGTTATCGCACGTACATTTTGGTGGGCAAATCACGGTTCCACAATCCAGACATCTCAACCCAACAAGTTTCCCGTTCAGGAGTTCGTTAAAGAACTCTACATACATTATATCACCTCCTGTGAATACTCAATATCACGTTAACCAACGTTCCAAAATCTCCTCCGAGTGTATCGGTTATGATATTTTCAGCATCGACCTTAACGAAATTTAGCTCGTTCCTAAGGATTTTCACAGCTGAATAAATCTGCGCAGTTCCAGTCGCACCTACTGGATGTCCCTTACCAATTAAACCGCCGTCGACGTTCACGGCAATTTTCCCACCTACATCCGTCAAGCCTTCAGCCGTTGCTTTTGCTCCCTCTCCGTAATCGAAGAAGCCCATCGCCTCTAAAGCAACGATTTCCGCTATGGTAAAGCAGTCGTGAACCAAAGCTACATCTATATCCTTTGGTGAAAGCCCTGCCATTTTGTAGGCCATTTCAGATGATTTCCTCCTCGGCAAGGCTTTAACGATTTCCCTCTTCTGTCTGAAGAGACTCCCAGCAGAGCTTTGTCCTACCCCCCTCACGTACACAGGCTCGTCTATCCTATCTTTTGCGAATTTTTCGCTTGCTAAAATCACGGCTGAAGCGCCATCTGTCATGGGACAGCAGTCGAGTAAGGTTAGGGGAGAGCAGATCATCTTCGAGTTAAGAACATCTTCAACCTTCAAGTTTCCGAGCTTGTTGTAGAATTGAGCTTTGGGATTTTTAGCACCATACCTATGGTTTTTAATCGAAACGTATGCCATCATTTCCCTAAGCTTTTCCAAAGGAATTCCGTAAGTTTCTGCATAGAGTCTGGCAACCAAAGCGAAAACTCCGGGAAAAGTCAAGCCTACGTTGATCTCGTAAACTCCATCTACGGCTGTTGCTAAAGCTCTCGTTCCTACGGATGTTCCAGCGGACTTAAGTTTTTCAACACCACCAACCACTACACAATCGTAAACACCGTGTTTGATAGCCAAATAAGCCTCTTTAAAAGCTACAGCTGAAGAGCAACAGGCGGATTCGTACCTCATCGCTTGAATTCCACTCAAGCCGATTTCATCCGCTATAAAACCACCCAAGTTGGCTGAACCGTCGGTTATTTCACCAACGAAGTTTCCTATATAAAGTGCCTCGATGTCCTTTAACTCAATATTCGAGGAGTCGAAAGCTTCGAAAAATGCCTGGGCAAATAGCTCTGGGAGGCTTTTATCCGAATGAGTTCCAAATTTAGTTTGACCTACACCCATCACAACGACTTCCATGCCTTCGAAACTACTTCGATTAAATAAAAATTTCCATTCGACTTTTAACGAAATTGAAGCTTAGGATAAGTTTTCATCTCCTATATAAAACTTAAACTCCTTTACAATTTTGTTGTTCACGTATATCTTTATCTTGTATTCGCCTTTAACCAGATTTCCGAGCGTTACATTCCACTTGTAAACTTCAAGCTTTTGAATGCAAACCTCATCGGGCTTTGGAGGTTGATATTCGAAGTAAACGTCTATTTCGTTTCCGTAAATTTTCATATTTTTATAGCTGACCTTGTGACAGGGATTGGGTAACGTGAAGATGATGTAAAGTGTGTAAGTGTCGTTTATCTTGAGTATAGTCGTATTTATGGATGTACTTGAAGGTAAACTTGGCTTTTCACTCACGCAACCAGCTACGGTTAGAGCTACTACGATCACCGTAAGCATTATCCATTTCATCGAGCGTAGTTCAGAGCGAGTTTTAAAACAGTTCCGCCCTGATAGAGTGATACAAACGCAATCAATCCCGCAATCAGCGCAATCTTGTTTACGATCCGATTTGAAGATTTAAAGAGCTTTAGAGAAAACTTACGATTAACAATTGGGTAGAAAGGAGAGAAGGATGTGTAAGTGAGAAGATCGCCGAGTATATGCGAAGCTACCCCAAAAAATGCACCGTAAAAGCCCATGTAAAAATCCTTAAAGACTTTCAACGTAAAAAACCCTGCAAACAACCCACAGATAAAACCGAAAAAGATCGTGTGTGAAAACCTTCTATGCTCGCTCATCGCAAAGAGGAAGAGCGTTAGAAGGGTTAGAACGGAAGAGAATGTAGCCACGAGCATCAAGTGATGTTCCCTAAGTAATTCGTATGCTACAAAGAGAATTAAGCTCACAAAGGCAAATACAATAGCTAAAGACTTGAACTGTTTCTTTAATCCGAGCTTCTGAACTTTAAGATCGTAATCCGGCACCAAGGAGAAAGCCAGAGCGAT
This sequence comes from uncultured archaeon, assembly GCA_964392755.1. Classification (GTDB taxonomy): domain Archaea; phylum Halobacteriota; class Archaeoglobi; order Archaeoglobales; family Archaeoglobaceae; genus Archaeoglobus_B. Next base: position 682 of record CAYMRE010000033.1, on the reverse strand, counting down.
TAGCAGAATTCCGATATGTTTCGCATCCCAAGTGTTGTACAGGTAGTAGATGATAGAAAAAATTAGCAGGGTTAGACCGATGTGCCCGTCTCTATGCATTACTCGACCTTTATAACCTTCTTCTTAGCCTTTTCGGTCTTGGGTACTATCACTTCGAGAACTCCGTTGTTGTAGGTAGCCTTTATGTTCTCCACGTCAACATCCGCTGGCAAAGTTATCCTTCTGTAAACCCTACCAAACCTTCTCTCCCTCCTCAAGTAGTTGGCTTCCTTCTCCTCTTTTTCCTCCTTCCTCTCAGCCTTTATGACTAAATCTCCGTCTTCAATCCATATCTCTATGTCTTCTTTGTTGAATCCGGGTAAGTCCGCCACAACTCTTATTCTATCCCCTTCATCTATGACATCCACTGGAAATCCCACGCTTACAACTCTCGGGCTAATCCTCTCGAAATCCTCGAAAAGTCTGTTCAGCCTCTCTTGCATTCTCCTAAGCTCCTCAAAAGGATCGAATATCATTCGACATCACCTCCTTAACTTTTTACTACTAACTTTTAGTTAGCAATTCTCTTATTTAAATTTTTCGATGTACGCATCAAAAGCCTTAAAAGTTGGGATGTATAGTAAAGTCAAAGCCGGGGTTGCCGAGTGGTAAGGCGGCGGCCTGCTAAGCCGCTCCCCTCTGG
>CAYMRE010000032.1:0-9450 GCA_964392755.1 uncultured archaeon | reverse complement strand
GGTTCACAAGAAGGACAAGCACAACAGAAGGGGTTTACAGCTCATAGAGGCGAAGATTTGGAGGCTGTCCAACTACTACAAGGAGAAGGGCGTTCTGCCGAAAGACTGGAAGTACGACCCAGAGAAGTTGGAGATCGAGCTTTCCAAGTCGAGATAATTTTAAAAAGACTTTTAAATTTTGACGTAGATTTTTGGTATGGTGCTGAAAAAGGCTATCAAAGAGCTTGAAATAGTTCTGAGGCACATAAGAGTGATGAAGGCTGTTATGAAAAACCAACCTATTGGAATATTCAAGTTGTCCGAACTGGCAAACATGCCGAAGCACAAGGTTAGGTACTCTCTGAGGGTGCTTGAGCAGTCCGGTATAATCGAACCGACCCAGCACGGAGCGGTCATAAAGGAAGGAGCCAACTTGAATGAGCTTAAAAAGGATTTGGAGGAGATAAAGAAACTTGTTAAGACTATTGAAGAGGAACTGAAAGAAATATGATCATAATAGGGGTTCTCCACCTCGATCCCCTTCCCTCCTCTCCCCTCTACGAATCCTACGAGAAAGCGTTTGAAAACGCTTTAAGGGACGCTAAAGCTCTATCTGAAGGCTGTGATGCAATAATAATTGAGAACTACGGCGACAAACCTTTTCTGAAGGAGGTAGATAGAGTAACGGTTGCATGCATGAGTGTCATAGCTTGGGAGGTTAAAAGAGAAACGGGCTTACCGATCGGTATTAATGTATTGAGAAACGACCCTTTTTCGGCTTTGGCGATAGCAAAAGCCGTAAACGCCGATTTTGTTAGGGTGAATCAGCTATACTTCGCATCTCTATCTCCCGAAGGCTTTTTGGAGGGAAAAGCCGGAGAAATTTTGAGGTACAGACGTTTCATAGATTGCAAGGCTAAAATTTACGCAGATATAATGGTGAAACACGCTCACCACTTCGTCAGTCTTGAAGAATACTTGGAAAACGTCGAAAGGTGCTTGGCTGATGCTCTAATAGTTACGGGAACCGCTACGGGTAAGGAAGTTGATGTGGAAGAGCTAAGAACGGTCAGAAATTTGACGAATCTACAAGTTTTCGTGGGTAGCGGTGTTAATACGGAAAATCTGCACAGGTATGTGGGTTTGTGTGACGGTGTTATAGTCGGTACGTATTTCAAAAAAGACGGTAGAGTCGATGTCGAAAGGGTTAGAAGGTTATCGAAACTTAGAGACAACTTGATAAAATCTAACGAATAAATTAAGTTTAAATACGATTTACGCAACATTTCATCGTGAACGGGAAGTTAGTTGCCGTAATTTTGACCGCAATATTCGTAATCTCGGTTGTTTCGGCGTTCTTCATTCCTAAAGAAACTCACGAGTTTTTCTACATCGAAAACGTGGATGTGAAGGTTGATAAAATCGGTGACGACATCGTGAACCTAACTTTCGTAGTTAAAATTCACAGATCGGATGTTTTAAAGAACGCAACGCTCAAGCTGAAGGTCTACGACTTAAAAACGGGTGTTTTGCTCGAAGAAAAATCCGTTCCCGTTCCAGAAGAGGACTGCAGGATTATGAACGTCTCAATGCCCTTTGAGAAGGATAGGGATTACAGGGTTAGGGTTATTCTTGAAAAGGACGGAAGATCGAGTCAATACACGTTAAACCTTCGAAACCTCGAAACGCTCATTCCGAAGGATAGGGAGCTTAAAGTTGTTTTGAGAGATGTCGATTTTAAAGTTCTCACTACCGAAGACGATAGGGTTAACGTTCTGATCAGATTCTACTTCGATTCTTTCAGAGATTACGACGTTCGCTTCCACTTAAAAGCCGTTCAAAACGAATCGAACGTTTTGGCGGATGAGAAGTGGATTACCGCAACGCTTAGAAGCGGGAAGACTCAGATAATAGAGACGAATCTCAGTGTGATCAAGGATTACAATTACCTGATAAAGCTTGAAGCTTGGAGAGGCGGATACATGGTAAAGGTGTGGAAAGCGTTTTTGAACTTGGCACCCACCAAAAAGATTCCGGCGAACGTTAAAGAGGAGGAGGTTAAGTTTGAGGTTGAGAAGTTTGCCGAAAAGTACGGTGGAGCGATTGGATCGGTAACTCCACCACCCATGCCTTTAGGTGTAGCTTCCGAGAGAGGCGTTTACAAAACACCGGGATTCGAATCCTTGATTTTGGTAATTGCGGGAGGTGTTGCGGTATGCTTGAAGCGGTTAGGAAGGCTCTGATAGTCTTAACGATAATCGTCTTAGCGGTTGCCGTATTCGGCTTATATTTTTCTCTGAACGCAGTAATAGACGTCTTCATCGGCTACAAGTATGCACCGATCTACAAAGCCCTGATGAACCTATCCGTTGTGATCCTTGCAATCTACGTGCTAAAGCTGTTGCTTGAGTATGAACACAGCCCTAAGGATTCTGAAAGCTCTTCAGGAAAGGAATAAAACCTTATCAGAGCTTTCGAGAGAGTTGGGTGTGACAAAGCCGTCTCTACTTTATCACATGCTTAAGCTAAGTGAAAGGGGTTTGGTTAGGAGAGTTCAGAACGGAAACAAGTTCGTTTACTACTCTCTAACTGAAAAGGGAAAGAATTTCGTCAGATTACTCGTATCGCTTATATCGTCATCCGTACTTTCGTACGTATTGGCATCGCTTTCGAGTTCCGATAAAACTACGGAGAAGTTGCCGGCGTTATCATATATGGTATATCAAACGATACGCAACGAAATTCCCGTCTTATACAATTCGACAACTTGTACGAACTATTACGTAGCGTTTATCTTGGCTTTTGTTTTTATCTTTGCGATAGTTTATCTTTCGTTAAGATTAATTCAGGATGGATAGTATTTCCGCTCTTATCGTCTCGTATTCGTAATGCTTATGCTTTATAGCTCTGCTCGGGCAACTTGAAGCACAGACACCGCAACCCATGCAAAGTAGCTCGTCAATCTTTGCTCTTCCTCTTTCATTCATTTCAATCGCTTGGAAAGGACAGAGCGGGACACATATTCCGCATCCAGAACATTTCTCCTCATCGACGTAGGCTATCGTTGGTTCAAGCTCCACGTATCCTCTATCCTTCATCGAGAGAAATCTTCCGACTGCGGATTCCGCTTGTGCAACAGAATCCTGAATGTCCTTTGGACCTTGAGCACAGCCACATACGAATATACCCGGAGCCACTACCGTGGGAGCTAACTTCGGATGTAACTCCTTGAAGAAACCGTTTTCGTCAAGTGGAACCTTCAAAATTCTCGCAAGCTTTCTTGCATCCTCCGACGGCTCCATTGCTGGAGACAGGACAACCATGTCAACGGGTATTCTTCTAACTTTTCCCAAAAGAGTATCTTCAACGACAACTATTACCCTCCCCTTTTCAACTTCCCTCCTCTCATCTTCATTTAAAGGTACATCGGTAACTTCAGCAACCCTACCCCTTACGGTATTAACTTCCTCCAAAATCCTCTTGTAGAACTCCTCATACCCTTTCCCAAACGCTCTCATATCTATGTAGAAGTTGTAGACCTCTGCATTCGTTCTCTCCTTTATTAGATGAGCCAACTTTAGCGAATACATACAGCAAACTCTTGAACAGTATCTCTTGTACCTCTCATCCCTGCTTCCAACGCAGTGTATTATTGCAACTCTCTCCGGCTTTCTACCATTCACAACTACTCTTCCACCGGTTGGACCGGTAGAACTTAGCATTCTCTCAACTTGTAAAGCTGTAAAGACGTTCTTATACTTCCCGTATCCGTACTCCTTTATCACGGACGGATCGAACAGTTTGAAACCCGTAGCGATTATTATAGCCCCTACTTCAATCTCCTCAATTCTCTCCTTCTGACTGAAGTCTATTGCATCTGCCTCGCAAACTTCTTCGCAGTACATCGGGCACTTGTTCGTTAAGAAGTGCAGGCACTCGTCCGGATTTATATAAGGGCATGAGGGAACCGCTTGTGGAAAGGGCATGTGTATGGGTTTCCTGTATCCCACATTCTCATCGAACTCCGATGGAATCATTGGATAATGTAGGCAGGACTCTATACATTCCATACAACCCGTGCAGACCTCCTCATTTATGAATCTCGGCTTGACCCTTATCTTAACCTTGAAGTTACCAACGGAACCCTTGACGTCGATAACCTCTGAGTTCGTGAACAGCTTTATATTTGGATTTTCCCTTACAGCGGTCATCTTGGGAGTTAGAATGCATGCTGAGCAATCTAAAGTTGGAAATACCTTATCGAACTTTGCCATGTTTCCTCCAATGGTAGGCTCCTTTTCAACCAGGTAAACTTCTACACCCGCCTCGGCTAATAAGAGAGATGCGGAAATACCGGCTATTCCGCCTCCTATAACCAAGACCCTCGGTATGACTTTGGCTTTCCTAACCTCTATTGGCTGATGCCTCTTAACTCTCTCAACGGCGGATTTTATTATCCTCTTAGCTTTCTCCGTAGCCTTAACCCTATCGTTGTGAACCCACGAGCACTGCTCCCTTATGTTTGCAATCTGGAGAAAGAAGGGGTTTAAACCAGCTTCACTCAAAACCTTTCTGAAAGTTCTTTCATGAAGGTTTGGAGAACATGCAGCGATAACAACCCTGTCGAGGCTGTACTCTTTAATATCTCTCTTTATCAGTTCCTGTCCCGGATTTGAGCACATGAATCTGTAATCCCTCGCAATTACGACATCGCTTAAGCCCTTGGCAAATTCAACGAGTTCATCTACATCTAAAACTCCCGCTATGTTGAAACCGCAGTGGCATATATAGACCCCTACCCTCATTTGAACACCCCTTGAAATTCGCTGAAAAAAAGTGGTAATCAGACGTCTAATCCAAACCTCTTAGCGTTTTCATCCGCAATCTGTTGAAGTCTTTCAATCATCTTTTGCCCTTCGGGATGCTTGAACAGATGCCTAAATCTGCCCTGAACCTTCAGATACTCTTCAACTGGCTTTCTCTTCTTTATCTTTCTGACCCTGACGAGTTTCCCAAACTCGAATTCCACGAGGGGGAACAGGGCGGTCTCGTAGGCGAGTCTCGCAACGTGGATGGTCTTAGACGGATCGAAGTGCCACCCGGTTGGGCAGGGGCAGTGAACGTGAATGTACTTTGCACCTCTGAACTCCACAGCCCTCTTAGCCTTTCTCCTCAAATCTCTCGGAAAAGCTACCGAAGCTGTGGCAACGTACGGTGCCCCATGAGCCAAAGCAAAGGCTACCATGTCCTTCTTTCTTCCGATCTTTCCGGGCAACTTCCTCCCGGCTGGAGTCGTTGTGGTGTAAGCTCCCGGAGGTGTAGTTGAACTCTGCTGGCTTCCCGTGTTTTGATACACCTCGTTGTCTAAACAGATGTAGAGGACGTTGTCGTTTCTGTGAAGCATAGCTGATAGGTTTCCAACTCCTATGTCCGCAGTAGCTCCATCTCCAGCAAATACGACAACGTGTCCTTCGTCTTCCCTCCCTAACACTTCCAACGCATTTGCAATACCCGTCGCAACTGAAGGAGCGTTTTCGAAGAGGGAATGTATGTAAGGAACGCCCCAAGCACTCTTACCGTACTGCGAGCTTATTATTTCGAGACAGCCTGTAGAATTTACAGCGAAGCACTTTCCCTCTAAAACCTCTAAAACGTTTCTGACAACTATGGGTAGGGGACATCCGTAGCAACCACCATGCCCTTTCCCAAAGTACATCAGTATAACACCTCCTCAAACTCCTTTAAACCTTCGAAGCTGTAACCGGGCTTAATCTCCCTGTTAATTACCTTCGAAACACACTTCTCAATAAGCGTTTTTGGAACGTCTCTGCCACCTAAACCTACTATGAAGGAGTAAACGTCTGGAGACTCACCGTAAAGTGCGTTTCTGATGTCTATAGTCAGAATTCCTTCGTAACCGAAAGAAACCGCTCTATCGAACACGATGACGTTCTCACAATCTTTCAAAGCTTCCCTTACCTCTTCAGCTGGGAACGGTCTGTACGTTCTTATCTTGAGATACCCCCATCCGTTCTCCTCCGCAACCTCCTTTATAGTTCCGATCAACGAACCCATTGCGACGAGTACGGTCTTCCCCTCCTTATACTCTATCAATCCTCCCCAATCCCTTCTAATTTCAGCCCATTCTTTGAATACTTTCTCGATGGTTTTTTTGGCGTTGACCATGTCCTTGTGCATCCTGTATCTAAACTCCATGTAGCAGTGCGGTGGAGCGTAGGAACCGAATGTTAGTGGGTTTTCTACCGAGAGCTTTATTGGAGGATCGTAAGGTGGTAGGAAACTATCTACTAACTCCTGATCGAGCAAGTCTATCGGTTCATAAGCGTGAGTCAGCTTGAAACCGTCCATGCAAACCATCGTCGGGAACATCACACTTTCAGCAATCTTGTAAGCTTGAGGAATCATCTCGTGAGCTTCCTGATTGTCCTCAACATATATCTGGATTATTCCAGCATCTCTCAACGCCATGCTGTCTTGTAAATCGTTCCATATGCTGAGAGGGGCGGACAACGCTCTGTTCGTATTGACCATTACTATGGGCAACCTCATTCCCGCTGCATTGAACAGGACTTCGCTCATCAGTATCAATCCCTGTGAACAGGTTGCGGTGAACGTCCTTGCACCGGTTGCAGATGCACCAACTAAAATCGATGCTGCATCGAATTCCGATTCAGCGGTGATGTACTTACAGTTCTCTAACTCTCCGTTTGCGTACATTTCAGCCAAGTTCTCCACTATCTCCGTTTGAGGCGTTATTGGATATGCACAAATTATGTTCGGCTTGCAGAGCTTTACGGCATAAGCAACGGAATAGAATCCCCTAACTACCTTCCTCATTCGATCACCTTCTCAACCATTTCTATGGCATGTGAATGACAAATTTCACTACATATCCCGCAACCCTTACAGTAGTCGTAATCGACTTCAGCTACTACCTTTTCACCCTTTTTCACGAGATCAATACATCCCTCGGGGCACAGCATTCGACATTCTCCACATCCCACGCATTTATCCGGATTTATCTTTGGTATCTTGACTGCCCAGCTACCTGTCTTATTTTCGAGAGATTCAAGCGGTCTTGATACCGCTCCTAAGCTTATCCGCATACTTCTCAACCTCCTTATACGCCCTTTCAACTACCTCAACATTCTTCTTAGCTATCTCCTCACTCTTCTTTTCAAACCATTCGTAAACAGTTTCCTTAAGCGTACTCAACTTTACTATCCCCGTGAAACCGGCGAAAGCTCCCATCATAGCTGTGTTTGTTATCGGTCTACCCAGTATTTCCAATGCGAGTTTTGTGGCATCTATCGTAACAGTTCTGTCCCATTCGGTCTTCTTCTTTGCTCTCTCCAAATCCGGATAGTTGGCTATTAACCATCCTTTCAGACCGTTAACGACATCTTTACCCAGTATGGTCGGATCAAGAACTACTACGTAGTCCGGTTTGTATACCTCATCTCTATCGTATATTTTGCTTTCTGAAATCTTTAAGTAAGAAACTACAGGTCCCCCCCTTTTCTCCGCTCCGAACATTGGAAATGAAAGTGTCCAGTAACCCTCTTTAAATGCTGCGACTGCAAGAATGTCCGCAGCTGTTACAACACCCTGCCCACCCCTACCGTGAAACCTCACCTGTATAATTTAAATCACCTCCCATTCAGATTCGTCATCTGACTTTTAAAATTTGTCATAATTGATCATTAGGCTTTTTGGCAATCGACAATAGTGGTGGGCACGCCTCGGGTCGATCCGCCTTGCGGGGGTTCGCTTGGCAAAGTCTCTCCTCCCCGCACCCCCGAGAGCGCCGGTCGTCCGGGGTTAGCCTGCTCCCTTCCGGGCCTGGGCCGGTTCCCCCGGCAAACACGGCGGAGCATCCCTCCAGATGCTCCAACCGTGACCGCCGACCCCTCGGGACGGGGATTCTGCGAGACTTTGCCAAACGGTTACCCCCGTTTGGCGGACCTTCCCTCGGCTTCGGCCCCCGCATATCGACGGTTTCGGGTTACAGGGGACGCCGAGCCCCCCGGCCTAGCCCACCAATTTAAGTTGAGTAAGGTCTATTAAAAGGTTTTTCTCAAAATCGAACATGGTTTCAACCGATGAAATCATCAAAGACAAAAGGAGCGGTCAGAGCGCGATTATTAAGAAGACTTTAGAACTGCTCAAAAAGACGGATGAAGAGATGCGCTTAAGCGTGTGTGAAGAAATAGCAAAGGCTCACAAATTTATGGCAGGATTGAAATGGTTGTGCGAGAAGATTAGAGAAGGTTTCAATCTTGATGATATAGAAAGGGAAATCGAGAAAGCTGATAGAGAGGCGGTCAAATACTTGGAAGAGATTGTGGATGGGAAGGTAGTTGTAACGATAAGTAGAAGCCATACCGTCGAGAGAGGACTTTTAAAGGCGTCGAGGGTTATAGTGCTTGAATCATCACCAAAGAAGGAAGGAGTAGACATGGCGAGGTATTTGAAGGGGAGAAGTGTTGAAGTCAGCGTATTTCCAGACTGTGCCGTTGGTTACGCTGTAAAATCTTGCGATTTGGCTGTTGTTGGAGCTGATGCGGTCTTCAAAAACGGAATAATAAACAAAGTGGGAACTTTGCCTCTCGCTTTATGCTGTAAACACTTCTCGAAGGACTGCTATGTAGTCGCTCAGTCTTACAAGTTCTTAAATGATGCTTTCAGCGATGAACTAAAAGGCTACGTATTCACGGAGGACATGATCTTTGAGTTTGTTCCGATTGAACTTTTGAAGATCTAACAACCTTTTTATTTGGGGTATACACCTTCTCATGGATTTCATAGTTATCAGTGTTGGAAACGAGCTGTTGAGTGGGGATATAGCCAACACAAACGCCACGTACATAGCGAGAAGATTGACGAGGAAGGGGCATAAAGTTGTTAAGATGATCGTAATTCCCGATGACGTCAACGTTATAGCTGAAGAGGTTAGGAATGCATCAGCGGATTTCGTGATAGTTACCGGTGGATTGGGAGCAACTCACGATGATGTAACTACGGAAGGAATTGCAAAAGCTCTCAACAGAAAACTCGTGCTTTACGAAGATGTGCTAAACGATCTAAAGAGGAGATTTCCCAAAGCTAACGAAAACGCTTTAAAGAAGGTTTGCACGTTTCCTGAGGATGCAGAAGTAATTAAAAACGACGTGGGGGTTGCTCCGGGTTACATCGTTGAGAACGTTTTAGTTATGCCTGGTGTCCCAGCTGAAATGGAGGATGTTTTTGAGAAAGTTTTGCCAAGATTTGGAGAGAGTGACTATTACGAAGATACGTTGATAGTCCACAGAAAGGAGAGCGAGATGCTTAAAGAACTTAACACGGTTGTGAAAGAGTTTAAAGATGTTCAAATCGGTTCGTATCCCAAGGAGGGATACGTAGTCATAAAGTTCTCCGGGAAGGATAAGGATAGAGTTGAAATGGCTAAAA
>CAYMRE010000031.1:8684-9846 GCA_964392755.1 uncultured archaeon | reverse complement strand
TCACTCAAAAACGTTCTTCGCTATCTCTTCATCCCTTAGATAACAGCTGGGATCTTCACCCCATAGATCTCCAACTCTCAAAGCTCTCAACCTAAATCCTCCACACACATGCCTGTAAGCACATCTCCCGCACCTTCCATTCAACTTCCACTCACCTCTAAGCTCGTTTAGCAGGGGGTCATTGAACCAAATGTCCTTGAAATTTCTCTCCTTCACATTTCCACAGCTGTAATCCCACCAGAACTGGTTCGGATGAACGTTGCCGAAGGGATCGATGTTTACCAAGTTCCTTCCGCTTCTATCTCCACCCCTGTACTTCAAGAACTCGTAAGCTTTGAAAGCCAAATCTTCGTCGATCTCCCTAAGCTTTAAGCAGAAGTAAACCCCGTCACAAGGATTATCCACCGTCAAAATCTCACCATCAAATTCAAACGCTCTGTCAAAGAGGTAGTCGATTACCTTCCTCCTCACATCGTTCGGAACGTCTATGCTGAAATCAGCCCTTCCAGAAGGCACAAGATGATACATGCAGAACCTATCAACACCTAAATCCTCGCAAAGATCCAAAACGCCTTCAACCTCTTCGCAGTTGAACTTTGTAAGAGTAAACCTTACTCCACTTAGAATCCCCGCAGATTTTACGTTCTTCAAACCTTCAACTGCCCTTTCAAATGCACCGTCAACGCCCCTAAACCTGTCGTGAACTTCTTTCAATCCATCCAAGCTTACACCAACATAGCTAAAACCGACATCTCTCAGCATTTCCGCAGTATTGACATCTATCAGCGTTCCGTTCGTAGAAAGGGCTTTCGGAACTTTACAGTGCTCAGCTATCTCAAAAATATCTTTTCTGAGTAATGGCTCACCACCACTGAAAAGTACGAGCACGGCTAACCCGTTCAACTCTTCAACAACCCTCAAAGCTGTTCCAGTGTCCAGCTCGTCCTTTTGATCGGCTTGAGCATAACAGTGAACGCACTTCAAGTTGCATCTCGCTGTTAAATTCCAGACCACTACTGGCTTTAAACTACCCTTCAACTCCCTCAACCGTTTTGGAATGTGTTCGTCGCTTCTATCGTAAGTAATTTCCCTTGAAACTGTCGCCTTTCCCTTAACCATCTTGCTCAGACTTATCACGCACGATGTTTGGTACAAGTTAATA
>CAYMRE010000031.1:0-8584 GCA_964392755.1 uncultured archaeon | reverse complement strand
ATTACTATGAGTTCTTCACCCCTCTTTAAAAGTTTCAAGTCCTTCTTTTCAATGAAGGGGACGTTTATCGAAAGAACCGAGTAACTTCCTTCCTTTCTGATTTCCATCGGTCTGTGATGGTGGAACACTTCTGTAGGATCTCTTTCACCGTATATTTCGTCAGCCAAGCTTTCAAGCTCTTCACCGACAACTTCTCTGTCCTTGAATCCAACCTTGAAAATGGGTATCGGAAATCTCTCCGCAATCTCCTTTAAATAGCTTTTCTGAATCTCTATCCACTTGGAGAAGTATTCCCCAACGTTTTCTGGAAAGACCTTGTTCACGATGACGCAATCAACTCTATAACCGAACAGGTTGAGGTATGTGAAAGCTCTTTCGGATTCCCTTATTACCATCTTTTCGGGATTCATCACGATTCTCACCGTAGTTACTTCACTTTCGAGTATCTCCTTTAGCTTCCCAATCTTAACGTAAAGCTCCTGAATCTTATTTAGAACGTCATCAGATGGCAGAGGAACGTTTACCAACGGCTCTGCAATGGGTCTCACGATCTTCAGCAGTTTCTTCTCTATTCCGAAAAACCTGTTCATATACCACCTTGCAACTTCGGGAACGCTTAAAAGCCTCAGAGTTTCTCCAGTCGGAGCGCAGTCGAGTATTATAACGTCGAAATCCCTTTTCTCGTAGTGCTCCAGTAGGTGAAGTAAACTGGCAAGCTCGTCAAAACCGGGGAATATCGCAAGCTCTTCCGCAACTACATCTTCAATCCCCTGTGACTTGAAGAATATCGTTAAATACTCCTTTATGACGTTCCAATGCCTTTCAAGTTCGTATTCAACGTTTACCTCCATCGCATATAGGTTTTCTGCAACCTTCGTTGGATACGGATTGAGTTCCCTCTGAAAGGCATCGGATAAGCTGTGAGCGGGATCTGTTGATATTACCAAAGTCTTGTAACCAAGCTTAGCGGTTTTCAATGCGGTTGCGGATGCTATCGTCGTTTTTCCGACTCCTCCCTTCCCAGTGAACAGAATTATCCTCATAAGCGGAGTATGTGTATCTGCATTTAAGTCTTAGCAAAATTTGAAACGTCGATTACCTCCCCTTCCCTCGCAATGTGGTAGCTCAAATCTCTGCATTTTTTCAAGTAGCTCAGTATCTCGTCCTTAACATCTATAGCCATGGGATACAGGTGAACGAACACGATTCTCTTAGCTTTACAGACATCCAAGAGATCTGCAAAGCTTTCGGGAGTTGTATGATCATCCGTCTCGTATCCGAATGGTAGAGACATCTCGTGGATGAGCAAATCGCACTCCACACTCAAAACATCTTCGAGTGGATACGTGTCTCCACTTACAACTACCGTGACGTTTCCATCGCTTACAACGTAAGCTTGACTTTCAACGGAGTGCTTCGTTGGTATTGCTTTGACATCGAACTCCCCAACTCTGAACGATCTACTCTCGTGAACTTCGAATCTTAACTTCCTCCTCAAGTAGGCGTAGCTTTCTAAAGCGGATTCAAGAAAAGCTCTCGTTCCTCTTACACCGTAGATGTCAAGTTTCCCGTAACCCAAAAGCCATCTGGCTTTTAAAAGAGGTATCAGGTCGGAGTTGTGGTCGGAGTGGTTGTGAGTTATCAAAACGGCATCCAAATCAAAATCGAGCTTTGCAATGCTCCCAGCACCGATGTCAACTGCAATTTTCGTATTCTCTCCTTCCAAAACGATGCAACTTTGAATTCCTCTGACAGCGGTTCCAACACCGACAAACCTCACAAGCATGGCATAACGTTTAACAACGGAGTTAAGTGTTTTTCATGAAGGTCGCAATATTGAGACCCGAGCACGTTGCAGATGAAACCGTTGAGATGTTTAAAAAGCAGGGTTTCGATGTAATTTCGATACCGTTTATAAAGATCGTTCCGAGGGATTTCGAATTCGATCCTAAGAATTACGATGTCTTGATAGTCACGAGTAGAACTTCTGCGAGAATTGTCGTTGAAAAGGGGATTAAACACGAAAACGTCATAGCTATAGGTAAAAAAACTGCTGAAGAGTTAAAGAAGGCTGGAATACGTGCAAGAATTCCTACGAAATTCGATTCTACAACGCTGTACGAGGAGTTTAAGGATGAACTTAAAGGCAAGAGGGTGGCAATTCTAAGGAGCAACAGGGGAGACCCTATTTTGCTAAATCTGCCGAATGTGGAGGAAATAGTTCTCTACGACATAGAGTTCGAATGGGGTGAGAGACAGAAAAAATTCTTAGAAAATTTGGACTTCGATGCGATAGTTTTTTCGAGCAGAATGACCGTTAAAAGCTTCTTCGGTTTAGCAAGTAATCTCGGCATAGACATCGTTGATAGGCTCAAAGATAAGATCGTAATAGCCATAGGTCCCCCTACGAGGGAAGAACTTAGCAGATACGGAATTGAGGCTTTGATGCCCAAAGAATGGACGTTTGACAGCATTTTAAAGCTCTTGAAAAGTATAAAAACAGAGGAGATGTCGTAGTTGCATGAAGATTGCTGTTATAGGTGGCGGTAATTTGGGTAGTGCTCTGGCTAAGGCTCTCATTAAAAGGTACGATGTCGTTGTTACAAGGAGAAATCCCGAAAAGTTAGATTTTCTGAAAGAGTTGGGTTGTGAGATCACAAGCGATAACGCTAAAGCTGTTCAAAGTTCGGATATAGTCCTTTTAACTGTCAAAAAGGATAAGGTTAAAGAAGTTTTGAGCGAAATACCTAAGGATAGGATAACCGTAAGCTTCGTAGCAGGTTTAACATTTAAGGAGCTTGAGATGATGCTAAAGAAACCTGTCAAGGCTATGACGATGATCTCGGCGGAGTTCGGGAAGGGTATCTCGATATACTATTCGAAGCTAACAGATGATGACAACGATACCGTTGAAAGAGTTTTGTCATGCTTTGGAGAAGTTTTTAGAGGTGACGAAAAGGATGTTGACAATTTGACGGCTTTTGCAAGTTCCTTAGCCTTTATACCAAAAATTTACGAGGCATTCGTTTACTCTGGCTTGAGGTTAGGGTACAGTAGCGAGGTAGCTAAAAGAATTGCGTTGCAGGTTTTTGAAGGTGGCGTTGAGCTTCTGAAGTCTTACGAACCTCACGAGATTGTCGAGAAAATCGTAACACCAGCTGGAACTACAATTGAGGGATTGTGTAAGCTCATGGAGAGGGGTGTGGAATTTGGAATTATCGATGCTATTCATGCATGTGCCAAGAGATTTGAAACCCTCTAAGCAATCTCTCTTATTTTCACGTTGAGATGAATTATCGAAGCGTATCCCAGTGCAACTGTTATGAGATTCTTGAGCGTGTGATCGACTAAAGCTACCGTAAAAGCTTCCGACGGACTCAATCCGAATGCTGTAAGTATTCCCGTTACAACCGCTTCATACGTTCCTATCCCTCCCGGTGTTATGGGGACAGCCTTAACTATGTTTGCAATAGCGACCGCAAGCATTACCGAAAAAAGATTTGCATTGAACGGCAATCCTATGACGTAACACGTTATTACATCCATCGACCAGTTAAAAATTGAGAGGGTTATAAGAACGGGAAAACCCCTGTGCAAAGCGGTTTTAACGTCTTTCGACATTCTGCCTATGATGTTCTCCATTTTTGAAAACAAAAGGACGGCTAAAACGATCGCAATTCCGATTGCAATTGCGTAAACGATTTCTCTCATGTAAGCAAAGCTACCCAAAAGGGTTGCAGATATTAAAGATAGGATAACAACTGCAAACAGATCTAATATCCTTTCTACAGCCAATGCACTCACACAGCTTGAGATTGGAACGTCCTTAAGCTTGAATACGTAAGCTCTAACCACATCACCAATCCTCGCTGGCGTAACTACGTTCACCATCTGACTTATCGCCACACCTTCACTTGAGAATACGGTAGGAACTTCGAAACCTACCTTCCTCAGAATGTACTCGAATCTGTAACCTCTTACGAGGAAAGTAGAGAGATAAACGAGGCTTGCCACTCCTAAAAATGTAGGATTCAAGCTTAACAAATCTTTAAGGCTGAAGCCCGAGAAGTACGCCAAAGCTATGATTATCGATAGTGAAACGAAAGCGGAAACCGCTAAGAATTTCTTCGATCTTTTGCTCTCTATCCACATCCTCAGAATTTGGGAGAACATGTATATTACGTCCCTCTTGAACCTGACCTTCGTATCTCTACCCTGCTTCCACCTAACCGGTATCTCCTTAACTTTCAAGCCTTCCCTCTGAGCTAAAACCAAAAGTTCGGTATCCCAGAACCAGTGGTTATCCTTAACCTTTTCGAGCAGGGGAAGTACGGAAGATTTTTTGAATGCTTTAAAACCGCATTGATGATCCCTCAACTTTGAGCCAAGCATAAATCTAACGAGAAAGTTGTAAACCCTCGAAGCTATATCTCTCTTTAGGGGTCTCTCCGCTCTGCTTTCTTTCATAAGCCTCGATCCCGTGGCTATGTCGTAGCCATTGAAGATAGCTTCAACAAGCTCTTTAAAGTGTTCCATATCCGTTGACAAATCGACATCGAGGTAGGCTACAACTTCACCTTTCGCCTGTTTTATCGCATTCGTTAAGGCTTTACCTCTACCCAACCTCTCGTCGCTGTGCAGGTGAACTATCCTCTCATCGTTCTCAGCCAGTCTCCTCGCAATCTTGTCAGTTCCATCGGTTGAGCCGTCTTCAGCGATTATTATCTCGTAATCGTATCCCAGCTTCTCCAAATATTCCTTAACGGTCTTAACCGCTTTCTCAAGCCTTTCAGCTTCGTTGTAAGCGGGAAGTATTACACTTACCTTCATTTTACCGCAATCGTAGAAGCCTACTTAAATCGTTTCCTCTTCTTCTCCTTCCTCAAACTCCTCAAGTTCTGGAATTTCAACTTCCTCGCTGACAACCTCTACATCGTAACCCATCATTCTGAGATACTCCTTTATCATCCTCGGGAACTTCGATGCCTCTACAAACCTCAATCCGAGTCTCTCACTCCACTTTCTTATACCAACATCACTGCTTACAACTCCAGCGGAAAGTTCCTTAGCCAGTAAGAGAACATCGAGATCAGGAGGACTGTCAAGTATTCCCTGTCTCATAGCGGTCTTGTACTTATCCCTGAACTTCCCTATGAGCGATCCGACCTCCCTCTCTATATCCTCCTTGCTCTTCTCCTCCATCAAAGCCTTCAAAGTAACTGCAGAGCTCTCCCATATGAATTCCTCGGCTATCTTCCTACCCTTGTTTATTCTCCCTCTAACTGTTGAAATGTATTCGTAGAATATTATTGCGGGAATCGTGACTTCGTATCTGTTTGGTGACTTCTTAACGAGCCAAGTGTCAAGCTTAACGAATACGTCGGGATCACACTTGTAACGCTTTAGAAAGCTGACAACCTCAGCGTAGACCGTTGGGTAAGGTATGTAACAGCTTATGTTCAGCTTCAGTCTCGCTAAGGCTATGAGATCCAATACCTTATGAGCACATTCACAGAGACTTTCGCACTTCTCCTTAGCTCTCAAGCCTGCATCCGTTATCGCTGTTGTATCCAGCACGAAACGCTGTCTCACACAAAGAGTTATTTAGCAATATTTTAACCTATCCCCTATGATCATCACACTGCTTACCGACTTCGGAGACTTTTATCCGGGAGTGATGAAAGGTGTAATTCTGAAGATTAATCCCAAAGCAATTGTGATAGACATATCCCATTCGGTTGAGCCTCAGAACGTATTTCAAGGTGCATTCTTACTCTACAACGCCTACAAATTTTTCCCAAACGCCGTACACATTGCGGTGGTCGATCCCGGTGTTGGAGGTAAAAGGAAAGCTTTGGCATTCGAATGCAGAAACCACATGTTCATCGCACCGGACAACGGCATTGCGTATCCTTCTGCAAGGGAGGATGGGATCGAAAGAATATGGATCATAGACGAGGTTAAAACATCCGAAATTACGGGAGTTCTCTCGAAAACATTCCACGGTAGGGATGTCTTTGCTCCAGCTGGAGCGTATGCATCTATAGGAATGCTGAAGGAGATTGCAAAACCCTACGAAGGTGATGTTGTAAAGCTTGAGCTTTTCGATTACGTTGTAGAGGGTAGATTCATCAGATGTAGGGTAGTTTTCATTGATAGGTTTGGAAATGCGGTTACAAACCTTAAAGCTGAGGAGATAAAAGGTGAATATCTCATTTTCGAGGGTATTAAGATTCCGATCGTTAGATGTTACGAAGATGTTGAAAAGGGGGAGCCACTAGCCTTAATAGGTAGCTTCGGAACTTTGGAGTTGAGTGTGAGGGAAGGTAGTTTTGCAGAGGAGTTTGGAGTGCTCTCGGGCGATTCAATTGAGCTCGAACAACTTTAAATATTCTGAAATCCCCGTTTTTACATGGACAAGATTACGGAAATTGTGCTTGCAAAGATGATCGAAGCTGTGAACTCTCATCTCCCAAGGAGAAGTAGAACTTTGGATGAGATGCTCAAGGAGAGGTATCCTACAATAGTTGCGAGAGACGGAAACGAGTATCTGATTGAGAGAAAGGAGTTGGAGTTCATAGCGAAGTATTTGGATGAAGATGAGATGAAGAGGTTTAGAATACCGATAGTACTCGAAATGTGCAGTGTGGGGAATTCGTATCTCATCTACGTCAGAGACAAGCTACATGCAGAGTTTATAAGAAGAGCTTTCGGTTACGACAGATTCGTTGAAGGAAACTTGGTTTTACACATGCACGAGATGGCAAGTATAAGAAGGGTTTTAAGGACAGCAACACAGGTTGCCTTTAGGTGATTGAAATGATCGAGTTGAAAAACCTGTACTGTGCAAGGTGCGGTAGCGAGTTCGATATAATCGTTAAAAGAACGACGGGATACTCCGGAGTTTTGCACATTCCAAATTTACACTGTCCATTCTGCGGTAGCAGGAGGTTGATGAAGAAGCAGGGGCTGTTTTTTAAAGACTGACCAAAAGTTTATATTTTAGTCTTCGCTAATATATTATATGGCGAGGTATTACGAACTAAAGGAACTCGAAACTAAGGCTCCTAAGCTCTTCGGAATACCGACTGGAACGAAATTGGACGAGATGTTCTATAAGATCGAGTTGGAGGGAGATAGATACGTTAAAAAGCCGTTGGGTGGAATCCCGTATTTAGCTGTACTCAACGTCACGGGTATTCCCGATACGGGTAAAAGCGTTTTGGCTGAGCAATTTGCTGTCACTCAGGCTAACTTGGGTTACAGAGTCCTGTACGTTACAGTTGAAAGTCCCGCCAACTTCCTCTACACGGCTTTAAAAAACAAGGCTCAAGCTTTGGGAGCAGACTTTAACAAGGTTGAGGAGAACGTGGTTGTAATAGATGCTTCCGAAAGTGATGAACTCAGAGAGAATCCGAAAGCCTTGATAGACACGATGGCTTACGCAATAAAGGAGAAAAAGGTTACAAACACGATCATAGACAGCATAACGGGATTATACGAACACAAGGAAGTGATGGCAAGGCAGATAGTCAGGCAGTTCTTCAACTTCCTTAAGAGATTCAAGCAAACTGCGATACTCGTATCTCAAAAGAGATCCGCTCAGGCTAGTGAGAGTGCTGAAGCAGCTGGAGGTTTGGCTGTCGCACACATAGTCGATGGAACGATAGTTTTGGATAAGAAGCTCATAGAGACAAGATGGGATGTAAACCTCTACGGACTACCGATTGGTAGTGTACTAAGGACGATCAGAATAGACGGTTGCAGACTCTGCGGTCACGACTCAAGAACTTGGGTGTTTGAGATTACCGAATACGGTACTATCAACATAATATGTCCTCTGAGCGAGTTTATTAAGAGAAGGGGAAGATTTGAAGAGGAGGAGTGAGGAGGTGATGTGACGTGGGGTTTGAGGTAATTACGAAGCCGAAGGGAGGAGACGTAGACAAGATGGCTGAGAAGGTGTTTTGGGAAGCAATAAAAATGTTGGGTGGTTTAAAGAGGCTAATAGAGTACAGAAACCTCACATGGCTTCCGAGCTTGGCTGAAGCATCTTACGTGGTAGTTTTAAAGAATGAGGCGATGAAGACGTACGGAGAAATCGCAAAGATGCTTGGAATAACGGAACAAACGGTTAAAAACATCGCCACGGCAGATGAAGAAGAGGTCAAGAAGTATATCGAAGGTGAACTTGAGGAAAGACCTAAGGAACACATAGCCGGTGGCATAGCGAAGTTAGCCTACAAGAAGCTCAAGGAGGAGGGAAGACTTGACACTGAAGAAATAGAGCTTAAGAGGGAGGAGATGGAAGTCTTGGATGTTGACTGGGCTGTTCACGTCTTGGCTAAGATAAGGGGCTTGGACTTCCCAGTGAACAAGGAGCAGTTGATGGAGAGGCTTAAGGGAATGGTTATAAAGGGTAAGAAAATAGAGGAAATATTGGAGAAGCTTGAGTATCCTATAAAGACTCCCGCGGAGCTGTTACACCAGATCAAGGTTCACCTAACCGAGCAGTCTTCCTAACAATTTTTAGTGAGAAAAAGAAATATCAGCTCCTACGCTTTTTCCACTCCTCGTACTTCCT
>CAYMRE010000030.1:0-10005 GCA_964392755.1 uncultured archaeon | reverse complement strand
CCGGGACCTGGTGATTACAAGTCACCCGCTCTACCAGGCTAAGCCACGGCGGCTTAAAGCTCTTTCAGCCACTTTGAATTTAAGGCTTTTGCAATCAAAAGGTTAAATAGTGGACTGAACGTTACGACTTTGATGTCCGATCTCACAGCGAAAGAGATTGCTGAGATCCTTTTAGGCTTAAGAAAGAAACTAATGCGTATCGTGGCGATAATTGTCAGTGTGTGGGCAATTTCGTTTACGCTCGTAACCGATGCCTTGATAGATAAGATAAAAAACGATCTGCTTCCGAAGGGGGCACATATCGTTTACCAGTACCCCCTTGAACCTCTGATACTCAAGCTCAAGATTTCCCTTTATTTGGGTATCGCAGTTGCAATGCCTTACATCGTAAAGATCGTTTACGATACTCTCAAGAACAGAACGGAACTTTTGAACAACCTCAACATTTCAAAATCGAAAGCGGTAGTTTATCTGACAGTAGCTACCGTTCTCTTCAGCTCGGGTGTAGCTTACGGGTACTGCATAATGCTCCCGATCTTTCTCAAGTTCCTATATCAGCTTGCAGTCCAGCAAGGAGCTTCCGCTTATTACTCGATTGCGGAATTCGTTTCTTTCGTAGTTTTGATGCTCGTAGTCTTCGGTTTCGTCTTCGAACTGCCGTTGATACTCTACGTACTCGTTAGCAATGGTGTTGTCAAGTACTCAACGCTGACGTATTACAGAAGGCATTTCTATGTAGCATTCTTTGTCATAGGTGCCGTTATAACTCCTCCGGACGTATTCACACAGCTCATGGTTGCCGTTCCGATGGTTATGTTTTTTGAGATAAGTCTTTTAACGATTAGAATTCTCCTTAGGGGTAAGATATATGAAGATATGCATCCAGCCAGTGGGTGAAGTTGATAGAGAAGTTTTGGAGTTTTTGAAGAAGCAACTTGGAAAACTGTTTGGTGAATGCGAGATTTTGGATCCGATGGATGTTCCTGCAGATGCGTACGATCCGTTAAGAGGACAGTTCAACTCAACAGTCATTTTGAGAAAACTGCCAACCACATGCGACGTAACTTTGGGTGTTACGGAGGTTGACCTCTACGCCGATAACCTGAATTTCGTCTTTGGAGAGGCTGAGCTTTTTGGGAAGAGAGCGATAATATCCCTAAAGAGGTTGAGGCAGGAGTTCTACGGACTGCCTGAGGACAAGGAACTTTTGAAGTTAAGAGCTTTGAAGGAGGCTGTTCACGAAATTGGTCACGTCTTGGGTTTAAAACATTGTAAGGGTAGGTGTGTCATGAGATTTTCGAACTCGATCGTTGAAGTAGATATGAAGGACTGGTGGTTCTGTGAGAGTTGCTTGAAGAGGCTAAGAAAGTTTAAGATTTTGATTTAACACATCTGCAGAAACCGTGATAGTTTGCACAAATTCCACCCATCAACGAAAATAATCCCCAAAAGAGCGGTTTCGTGAATATATCGATCAACGTAGGCTTTGAATACGGTAATAGGTATATTCCCCATGTGATTAGGAAACAACCCAAGAATATGCAGAAATGCCCGAAGAGGACGTTGGCTGTTCTACTTTCACCAAACTTTAGAAGTGAAAGTAGTATACCGACTGTTATGAGTATAAATCCACCCCACCCACCAAAGAGTAGAAGTACGATTCCAAAGGCTATTAAAAACAAGCCCAAAACAACCCCAACCCTCATTCTCCTGCAAGCTTCCAAAATTATTTAACTCTTGCGTTCATTCGAACTCAATGGTAGCAGGAGGCTTCGGAGTCAGATCGTAAACAACCCTCGTAACTTCGGGGATCTCGCTCGTTATTCTCAAAGTTATCTTTCTGAGCTTCTCGTAATCTATCGGTAAGACATCGGCTGTCATTCCATCCCTCGACGTCACTGCCCTGATAGCTATTATGTAGCCGTAAACCCTTACATCACCCTTAACACCCGTTGCCTTCCCTATCAATGCTGCGAAAGCCTGCCACTTCTCGTAATCTTCAAGCTCCTCCTCTACGATTTTGTTAGCCTTCCTAACTATCTCAACTTTCTCAGGAGTTACCTCTCCTACGATTCTAACAGCCAAGCCCGGACCGGGGAAGGGCATCCTCTCGCAAATTTCCTTTGGTAATCCAAGATACCTTGCTACCTCTCTAACTTCGTCCTTGTAAAGCTCCCTCAAAGGTTCTATGACGCCCTTGAACTTGTATTTGGTCGGAAAACCACCTACGTTGTGGTGACTCTTTATACCTCCCATGCTCTCGATTACGTCTGGATAGATGGTTCCCTGAATCAGGTAATCCGCTTTGTGCTCTTCCGCAACCCTCTCGAATATCCTTACGAAAAGCTCTCCGATGACCTTTCTCTTCTCTTCGGGATCGGTAACACCTTTCAATGCCTTGAAGAACTCCTCCTTGGCATCGACAAACACCAAACCCATGTGTCCGAATATCTCCTTAATCCTTTCAGGCTCTCCTTCTCTCATCAAGCCAGTGTCAACGAATACGGGAATGAGCCTGTCTCCAATGGCTTTGTAAGCCAACATAGCACAGACCGAGCTATCAACACCGCCAGATAAAGCTATTATCGCCTTACCATCACCTACCTTCTCTCTAATCTCCTGAATAGCCTTCTCGACGAATTCCTTTACGTTGACCATGATGTCCAATCGCTCATCTCTTTATAAATCATTTTTCTCCATACGATACGTGGACAAGGAGAGGTGGCTAAGATATTACGAAAGCGTTCTAAGTAGGGATGAAATCGAAAGAGCTAAGAGGGATGATCATGCAAGGAGAAAGCCAAGACCCTGCGGTTTCACGGTTCACGTTGCAAAAGGTTGTTCAGCCAACTGCCTTTACTGCTACGTAACAACGAAACCTAAAAGGAATCCGCTCTCACCAAAGGCTTTGGTTTACGCTCTCCTTCTTAATCCGCATTTCGAAGTGGGAAAGAGCTTTGTTGCAATAGGAGCCATTTGCGAACCCCTTGACTATCCAGATTACACTTCCCAGCTCATTGAAGAACTTCTAAAGCTTGGAAATCCCATCCAGATTTCGACAAAGGAGGTCAACTACGAATTGGTTCCCCTGCTCAAGAATGTTGACTGCCTCGTTTCGATGTGCATACCCTTCGACGATATATGCAAGAAGTTTGAGCCTAACAGACCTCTCCCATCGGAGAGACTCGAATTCTGCAGGGAAGTAGAAGGGGGCGTTTTCCTGAGACCAATTTTGCCGATGATAGACTTGGAAACCTACAAAAAGGGCTTAGAGCTTATAGCGGAGTACACGGACAGAGTTATACTGGGAAATTTAAGACTAACGAGTGTTGTGAAGAGAAAGTTGGGTATAAAATCGCTACCGAGGGATTACTACGAGAGGAAGACAACACTTGAGAAATACGCCAAGGAGTTGGGTTTAATAGTTTACAGATCCGCATGTTGTTCAAACGCTTACAAACACAACGTCGTTTGCTGGAACAGATGCTGGGAGAAGGGATTCTGTTCAAGATGTCCAAACAGATGCTGGATTAGGTTTAGGTAAAATGCTAAAAAGCCTCGTAAAGCTTCTCCTTCCTCAAGTATTCTCCTCTGTCAACCAAATTCTCGACTACAACTCTGTCCTCTTCAACATTCTTGTATCTACCAGCATCGAATCTGCTCCTTCCCAACCCTAAGATGTCTCCCTTGGTGTTGCAGACGAAAACGACGTCGTTCTCCTCCACATCATCCGTAACCTTTACGACAGACCTTGCAAATATGTCTCTACCGTACAGAAACAGCATTTCACCCTTTTCATCTACGTAAACCTTCTTCTTCTCCTTTTTAACTAAGTAAAAAGAACCTTCAAGTGTAAACCTAAGCCTTCTACTACCCACTTCTCCGACCTTTATTCCAACGCAGACGTAGTTTAGCTTTACCCTATTGATGAAGTTTGCTAAGTCCTTTGAAAGTGCGTAGAGTTCTTTCACACCTTCGGAATCCTTAATCAGAAGCTCGTTTTCATTCAAAAAATTTTCGGAAGCGAAGGCTCTCAACGCTGATTTTATAACCTTCTCTTCTCTCCTCTTTGGCTTTCTAAGCATTTTTTCACCAGAGATATTACGTCGAGGTTCAGTCTGAATGTTTCAACCGTGTTAATTATCACATCCCTACCGACGTACCTACTGAGAGACTCGGCAAGGCTTTCCGAGAAAACGACCTCTCCGTTTTGCGAATACTCAAAACCCTCCATGTTTGGTTCAAGCCCGATTATGCGGTAACTCTCCCTGAAGAAGAAAGGCTTGGCTTTCTCACCCAAAAATCTTATCTTCGCATAGGTTTCGTTCGCTACCATCGACGTGTTGGAATATATAGCATCTATATTTATCCCAATCTCGTTCCTTTCAAGTTCTGGGCTAAACCCACCGACTTTGCTTACGTACATATCCGTGGCAATTTCCACGGGATACGCGAACATCGAATTTATCACGATTTGTCACTTGATATGCCTTTCGGTTGAACTCAATCCACAATTTCAAGCTCGATCTCGTTGCCGTTTTTGTCGTAAAAGCCCCAGCAACCCCATTCGAAAGGATAACAAACGATTATGTGAACGATTCCGTGCTTTGCGAACATATCCAAATCCGCTCTTGAGGGTTTACAGCTTGGGGAAGGATGGCTGTGCACCGTTCCGTAAATTCGATAACCTAACGGGAGCATTTCCAAGTGGATTATTGCTGAACTCTCCCCAGCATCAAACGGTAAAAACAGTAGCTCCTCTATGACTCCTCTCTTGCCAGTTAACAATGCTACGAACTCGTTCGGATAGCTCTCCTTAGCTATCTCCAAAGCCAGCCTTAAAACTTCTCTTCTTATCTTCATCTCAGCATTTCTATGAGAATAGCCTCAACTTCTCCGAGCTTATCCGCTATAGATTTTATCTCATCCAAGCTTAACTCTCCCTTCTTCTCAATCTTAGCATCTACGAACATACCTTCGCTGATAAAGCCTTTGAATTCTCTCGGAGGTAGATAGGCTATAACGACGTAGTCGTTCGGCTTAAACTTTTCCGAGTTGGTTACGACGTTCATCTTGAAACCGCAATCGACGTTGCAGAACCACAAACCGTCTATCTCTTTCCTGTTTGTGATTACTCCGCTGAAGAACCTTATAGCCTCGTAAACCCTTGATATTTCACCCCTCTTCATAAGCTCTGGGAGATGTGCGATGTATTCGAGCCAGTAATCCGCAAGTTTCCAGTTGAAATCCTTCTCAGCTTGTTTCAAAACTTCTCTGAGTTCTTTAGCTGTGTTGACGAGCTTGACGAAGTTTTCGAAGTTTAATAGCTCGTCTATGCCGAGGTACGACCACTTCACAACCTGAATATCGTTCTCCATCTCTCTAACCTTCTTCAAAATTTCCTTTCTTCTCTGAACCTTTACGGCGTTGATTACCCTCTCAAGCTCCTTAATGCCCTTTTCGGCGAGCATCAGCCTGAAGTCTTTGGAGGTGTCCATGCGGGTTAAACATTTCTGCACTTTTTCATCCTTTCGATCATGCTCGAAGAGTTTAGAAGTAGGGACATTCCTTACTCAAGGGTTCTCAGTTCGATGTGCACGATCCCACACCCGATAGCTGTTAAGGCTCATATAGAGTTCATAAACGCAAATTTGGGCGATCCTGCGATATTTAGAGGCTCCGCTGAGCTTGAAAGAGAAGTCGTTAGGATGATCGGAGAACTTTTGCATCACCCGAATGCCAAAGGTTACGTTACGAGCGGGGGAACCGAAGCTAACATTCAGGCTATCAGAGCTTTCAGAAATCTGAAGAGGGTTGAAAATCCGAATGTAGTTGTTCCAGAGTCCGCACACTTTTCCTTCGACAAAGCGGGAGAGATTTTGAGGGTTGAGATTAGGAAGGCTAAACTCGATTGCGAGTTTAGGGTTGATGTTGGTGATGTCGAGAGATTAATCGATGGTAATACGGTAGGAATCGTCGGAATTGCTGGAACTACTGCATTAGGACAGATCGATCCGATTGAAGAGCTTTCCGAGTTGGCTTTAGAAAAGGATGTGTTCTTACATGTTGATTCGGCTTTCGGAGGCTTTGTCATTCCGTTTTTGGATTTGAACGTCAAGTTCGACTTCGAGCTTGAGGGCGTTAGCTCGATGACGGTCGATCCTCACAAGATGGGGATGGCAACTATACCGGCTGGTTGCATTCTCTTCAGGGATGAAAGCTTTTTGAAGGCTTTGGCGGTAAAAACTCCCTATCTGATTACGGAGGAGCAGTACTCTTTGACTGGAACGAGACCGGCAACGGGAGTAGCTTCAACTTATGCGGTGATGAAGCATTTGGGATTTGAAGGGTTTAGGAGGGTTGTAAGGCGATGTATGGAGGTTACGAGGTACTTGGTTGAGATGATGGGTAAGCTCGGTTTCGAGCCAGTTATAGAGCCGATCATGAACGTAGTCTGCTTTAAATGCGAGAAAGCCTTTGAGATAAGAGACGAGCTTTACAAGAGGGGTTGGGTGGTTTCCGCAATTCGAAATCCGAGAGCTTTGAGGTTTGTCGTGATGCCTCACGTCGATTTCGATGTAATCGACAGATTTGTTGAGGAGATGAAAAAGGTTTTGAGAAAGGTTTAAGAGTTTCAATGCAGATTTAAAATCGTGGCAGGGTTGAGGAGGTTGGTGCTCGACGTGTTAAAACCGCACGAACCAAGTAATGTGCTGTTAGCGGTGAAGCTCAGTGAGATGGAGAACGTTGACGGTGTCAACCTCTTGCTCAGAGAGATGGATCAGAACACCGAAACGCTCAAGATAACGATTGTAGGAGACAATCTCAACTTCGACAAGATTAGGAAGGTTTTGGAGGAGTTCGGGGCGGTGATACACAGTGTTGATGAGATAGTGGCTGGAAAGAAAATCGTTGAGAGCGTGAAAACCGAGCAGGATTAGATGTGATGGTATCCGCGAAAAGGTAACTCTTCGACTCTCCCATCCCTCCTAACGATCCAAACCCCTTCATCTTCAACAACCTCGCCGATCTCTATGTATTCCGACTTCTTCGATGTAAAGAGAAGCTCGTAATCACCGCCAGAATACAAAAAAAGTTCCAAAGCTTTTTCGTAATCTACAAACCCTGTCAGATGATCCAAAGGAATCTTCTCCTCGTAAATCTTTATCCCCACGCCACTCGCTTTGGCGATCTGATGAAGGGAGATGGCTAAGCTGTCGCTTATGTCCGTCATAGCGTTCGCATGCTTTGCAATTCTCAAACCCTCTCTAACCTTAGGTTCGGGCTTGAATAGGCTGTCTGGATAGGCTATTTCATCTCTGCTCAAACCATTCATGAGCTGTTCCAAGCTCAGCTGGGCTTTACCCAACAAACCCGTTATGCAAATCTTATCGCCAACTTTGGCTCCATCCCTTCCCACAAACCTCTCAGCTTTGCCTATTGCAAAGCCAGATATATGTAACTCATCGCCAAAATCCGTATCCCCTCCAACAACTGCCACACCGTATCTATCAGCCAAGTTTTTCATTCCTTTCAAAATCATCTCAAAATATTTTATCCAGTAATCGCTTAGGGTTATCGTGTAGAGGAAGAAGAGTGGTTTCGCCCCGCAACCTGCCAAATCGCTCAGATTTACGGCTAAAGCCAAGTGTCCTATCTCCTCAGGCTTTATCCCTTTTGGAAAATCGGTTTTTTCGTGAAGACAGTCCGTTGTCAGAGCGAGCTTAGTTCCAACATCGACCAGAGCACAGTCGTCATCTATTCCAACGATAACATCCTCTCTCTCTACTCTAAATAACTCCTTAGCGATATTAATTAGCTCGAACTCCCTCACATCAAAAGCTCAACTCGAAGCTTTAAAAAGTATTAGAGCAACGCATTTAAACTCCTCAAGCTTCCCTTCCCCAATGATCACGCCTTGGGAGGTTGAAGGAGTCGTTGACTACGAGAGGCTGATGAGGGAGTTCGGAATAAGACCTTTTTCGGAAATCCTCGATAAGATTCCGAATCCTCACCCCCTGATGCGTAGGGGAGTCATCTTTGGACACAGAGACTACGAGAGGATAATTGAGGCTATGAAAAAAGGTGAGGATTGGGCTGTGATGTCCGGATTCATGCCCTCTGGCTTACCCCACTTGGGTCACAAGATGACCATGGACGAGATAGTATGGCATCAGAACATGGGAGGAAAGGCTTTCGTGTGCATCGCTGACATGGAAGCAAGATTCGTCAGGAGATTGAGCGTTGAGAAAACAAGGGAATTGGGAGAGCTTTACATCAGGAGCATAGTCGCTTTGGGCTTAAAACCCGAGAACTGCCTGATATACTATCAGTCTGCAAGCAGATACGTTAAAGATTTGGCGATAGAACTCTCATCCGAAACAAACTTCAGCGAGCTGAAAGCCGTTTACGGATTCAATCCCGAAACATCGCTTATAAAGATGTTCATACCCATGATACAAGCCGGAGACATCTTACATCCACAGCTGAAAGACTTCGGCGGATTTAAACCTGTTGTGGTGCCAGTCGGGGCTGATCAAGACCCCCATTTAAGGCTTACGAGGGATCTGGCTAACAGGATTTGCATATTCTCCTTCGAAAGAATTGAGAACGGCGTTAGAGTTAGGAGCAGGAAAGGAGAAAGCTATCTTGAAAAGCTTAAGGATTTGGATTTCGATTTGAAAGCTTACGAAGGACATATCGACATCTTTGGCGATCCGGAGGAGATAGAAAGAGCGGTCAGGAATTTGGAGGTGGAATTGGGAGGTTATGCGTTCATACCGCCCTCTTCAACCTACCACAAGTTCACGACTGGCTTGAGAGGAGGGAAGATGAGTTCGAGCAAGCCAGAAAGCTACATATCTCTCTTCGATAAGCCAGAGGAGGGTGCTAAGAAGGTCATGAGGGCGTTAACGGGTGGAAGGGCAACTGTTGAAGAGCAGAAAAGGCTTGGAGGAGAACCAGATAGATGCGTTGTTTTCGAGCTTTACACGTACCACTTCGCAGATGACAAAACGCTTGAGGAGATAAGAAGAGAATGTGAGAGCGGAAATCTGTTGTGTGGGCAGTGCAAGAAGCAACTTGCTGAGATAGTCAAGGAGTTTTTGAAGGAATTTCAGGAGAAAGCGAAATCTGTCGATTTAAGCGAATTCGAGATTTTAAAGTAGTTTATAATCCCTACAAAACTCTTCAAAAGCCTTCAAACCCCTTTCACACTTTGAGTCCATTTCGTGTTTTAAAGCCTTGAAGTACTTCCTTAAAAATTCCTCATCAATTCCAAATCTCTCAACGGCGGATTTTACAACCTCATCAAAGTTCTTCAAACCCCATCTGAGAGATCGAATGATGAGATCGTCGCAGATTTCAGCGTTATCAATTGATGCTGATATTCCGAATACTATCGGATACCCCGTCAGGTCTTTCCACTCCTCTCCCAAGTCCATGACAACTTTAAAGCGCTTTCTTGCTTCCAAAGCGGAGTCCCCTATTACCAAAGCGCTGTCGCAGGATTTCAATATGTCCTCAGCTTTAGATGATTTCGTTGGCACGAGCTTACATTTCATTCCCTTCTCAGCCAATATTATCTTGAGCAGGTTCACAGATGTAGTCGTTTCAGATGTTATGCCCACCTTTTCACCCAGCTTTCCGTTCTTTGAAACGACTATGACGCTGTAAACTCTACCATCGGATGCTACGCAGAATCTGTATCTCCTAAACCTATTCTTATTCTTAAGGTAGTAGAAGCTTGGAATTGGTGCATAGTCTATTTTTCTGTTTTCCAGAAGTTCTATCATCTCTTTAGGGGTTGCAGTTACAATTTTGACAAGTCTTTCTCTTTCGATGTAGTAGTAGGGGAGGTAGTTGTTTATGTAGTCGAACTTTCCAATCTTCATCGCTTGGAGTTTGCAGAAGTGTTAAACGCATTTCGGTTTTCCCCACTCAAATGATCGGAGTATACTCAAACCTCTATTACCCCACAAGATGGGTGCCGTTAAAGAGGAGGGG
>CAYMRE010000029.1:8621-10009 GCA_964392755.1 uncultured archaeon | reverse complement strand
TTAAAATACATCGATAGAACCTTAAAGGGATGCTCAGGGCTATACAGATAATAGCTAAAAACGAGATCGGAGTTCTTAGGGACGTTACAACGGTCATCGCAAACTACAACGGAAACATAACGTTCTCTCAGACGTTTATAATAGAGGATGGAGAGTTTAAGGGTAAAGCCATGATATACTTTGAGGTTGAGGGAGGGGATTTTGACAGCATGCTCGAAGATATAAGAAATATCCCCACCGTCTTGAGTGTTGAAGAGGTCAAACCATTCAAGGACATATTTGGCAAGAGAGTTATAATATTCGGCGGTGGTGCTTTGGTTTCTCAAGTGGCATTGGGTGCCATAAGCGAAGCTGACAGGCACAACTTGAGGGGAGAGAGAATCAGCGTTGATACGATGCCCGTAGTGGGTGAGATTGAGTTGGCTGAGGCTGTGAATGCGGTTTCAAGGTTACATAGGGCTAAAGCTCTTGTTTTAGCTGGTGGTCTGATGGGGGGTAAGATTGCTGAAGAAGTCAAGAAGCTTAGAAGGTGCGGTATTCCTGTAATTTCGTTGAACATGCTCGGTAGCGTTCCGAAGGTCAGTGATCTCGTTGTGAGCGATCCCGTCATGGCTGGAACCTTAGCTGTGATGCATGTGAGCGAGAAAGCCAAGTTCGACATCAGAAGGGTAAGGGGTAGGAGGATTTGATCCAGCTGATTATAAAGTCCGCTATATCACCGTAATCGTTCTTTCCAAACTTAGGCTGAAAATCGACGTTTAAATCGGTGACGACCGCAACGACATTTTTATACTCTTTCAGATCGCCCTCCTCTTTAAGGACTACGATTTTGGGATAATTCGACCTACTGAAGCCCTCGGTTAGTATCAAATCGTATCCGTCCTTGAAAGTTTCGATGAGCACTTCTAAATTGTCCGAAATCCTACCTACAAAAGCCGTCTTTTCTTTCGAAGTAATAACGACATCCGCTCCGCTCCTAAAAATCCTCCAAGAATCTTTGCCTTCTCTATCTATTTCGAACTCCTTCGTGTGTTTGATGACTAAAACTTTCAAACCCCTTTCTTTCAAAATCGGGACGACGTTTTCTATCAGCGTAGTCTTTCCAGAGTTCGATCTACCCACTATGCAAATCACATTCCTGCTGTTCATACTTCGATGTCTTTACCTCGATTAAGAAACCTACGATGGTGGCAAAGTATCCCGCCAATGTGACGAATGCCGTTAAGTGATCTTTACTCGATAGATACGTATGGAACGCGAACATTCCGTGAATTACCGCTAAGCCAATCCAACGTAAAACAACTTTCCCTCAACTATCCACTCTATCTCCTCGTCATTTTCGAACAAACCGTATTTGGTAACCGTTTATAAATAAACCAAACAGGACG
>CAYMRE010000029.1:0-8521 GCA_964392755.1 uncultured archaeon | reverse complement strand
TATTTGGTAACCGTTTATAAATAAACCAAACAGGACGGGCATTGATGATAGGGTAACTAACACGTTATCTTCGGGATCGAATTCGATGATGTATAACCAGAATGTTGTTAGACAGACGATAAAGCCACCGATACCATGAATTATCAACCCGAACCTCATACAAACCTGATCGTCTCCAAGTTCATCGGTGCCCTCGTTTCTATCTTGTACGTCTTGTAGATGCTCGACGCCAAGTCAATGCATTTGCCCTCTTCACCATGCACGGTAATAACCTTCTCAGGCTTATCGCTCAAAGCTTTGATGTAGTTCATCAACTGCCTTCTATCCGAATGTCCCGAAAAACCGTCAACGGTTTCAACTCGCATGTTAACTTTAACAACCTCCCTTCTACCATCAACCGTGAAAGGCACTTCCTTCCAACCCTTCTGAACTCTCCTACCCAACGTTCCCTCAGCCTGATAACCGACGAAAACGAGCGTGTTCTTCTCATCCCCCGCTAAAGCCCTGAAATACTCCATAACCGGTCCTCCGTTTAGCATGCCGGATGTGGAGATTATTACACAAGGTTCAGACGAATCTATCACTTCCTGTCTCTTAGATGGGGAATCAACCCTCACAAAGCTTTCACTTATGAACGGGTTTATGCCCTGATGGAATATCAGGTCTCTCAAGTGGGAGTTGAGGTATTCGGGATAGGCTGTATGGATGGCGGTAGCTTCGTATATCATTCCGTCGATGTAAACTGGAACCTCATCGATCTTCTTGTTTCTTATAGCCTCCTCAAGGACTATCATTACCTCCTGACTTCTACCCACTGCAAAAGCTGGGATGAGAACCTTTCCTCCCTTGCTTATCGTCTCGTTAACAATTCTGATCAAGTTCTCCTCAGCCTCCTTTCTCGAAGGTTGGAAGTCCTGACTACCTCCATAAGTAGCTTCCATTATTAAAGCTTCTAAGCGGGGAAAGTTCGTTTCAGCTTTATCGAACAACCTCGTCCTCTCAAATTTGAAGTCTCCGGTGAAAGCTATGTTGTACAGACCTTCACCTATGTGGAAGTGCGCAATTGCGGAACCTAAGATGTGTCCAGCGTTGTAGAATGTTAGTCTCACATCTGGAGCAATATCGGTTACAACTCCATAATCGAGTGTTATGCAGTGCTTTAAAGCTGTTCTTATCCACTGAGACTCGTAAGGTATCGTAGTTCCCTCCCTACTCGCAACTTCTATGAAATCCAACTGTAGTAGAACCATGAGGTCTCTCGTTGGTGGTGTTAAGTAAACCGGTCCTCTGTAACCGTATTTGAAGAGAACTGGAACCAAACCACAATGATCGAGGTGTGCATGTGTGATTACAACAGCATCTATGCTGTCCAAAGGCTGAATTTCGGGAACGTATAGGTAAGGTGGTTGATTTCCGCTGACGTTTATTCCACATTCCACCAATATTTTACTGTTCGGTGTTTGCAAGAGGTAGCAACTTCTACCCACCTCTCTTGCCCCACCTAAGAACGTTACTCTAACCCACTTGTCAGCATGTAATATTGGACGGTTTATGTTTTCCCCGATTCTCTTTAAAATTTCCTTTCTCTCCTCCCTAACGCTCAAAAGGTAGCTTCTAATACTGTCTATAGTCTTGGATTTCAGTGGGGGTGTTCTTATAACTCTTGGACTCCATCCCGTTTCTTTCAAAATCCTTCTAAATGTAGAACCGCCCTTGCCGATTACAACTCCCGGCTTCTCCGCCTCTATTATAACTTCGCAGTTCTCCTCATCGAAGAAGATGTTCGTAATCTTTGCATCATCTGGCACTATCTCCTTGATTATCTTCTCTGCTTCTTCCTTAGGCTTTAGACTCTTGGGATCCGCCCTTATTATAATTCTCTTTCTCAGATCCTTCGCCAGCTTTTTCACTATATCAGCATTAGCAAGCTCTTGAGGATTTTTGACGTAAACTACCAGAAACGGTCCCTCGAATTCTATATCCTTTACTTTAACCTTTTTAGGTAAGGATGCTACTACCTTCTCCTTGATCTCCTTCAACTTGTCCATCATGATCTTCTCAGGCTGTTGAGAATCTTTTCAACCTCCTCTCTACCGAGTTCAAAATAGCCTTCGGGCGTTATCTTAACGACATCTATACCGTCTCCAGATGCTGAATCCCTCCTCATTGCAGAGTATATAGCTCTAACAGCCAACTCAACGCCATCATCGACAGACATATCTGGAGTGTACCTGTCCTCCAAAACGCCGTAAGCGGTGGGACTTCCAGAACCAGTGGCAACGATGTCTATTTCTTCAATTGCTCCCCCGAGCAAATCGATCGAATATATACTCGGACCTCTCCTGTCGATTCCTCCCACCAAGAGCTGAACGAAGTAAGGGAACCATCTCGTGGAGTTAAGGATGTTTGACAGCAGTGTCGCTATGGCTTTAATCGTTGGTTTCTCCTCCTTCCTGATCTCGTAAAGCTTTATCTCGACAGAAATCAACCTCGCTAAGAACTGTGCATCTCCAACTGCACCGGCTGTGGTCATTGCAACTTTGTCGGCGATCCTGTAAATCTTTTTAGCTCTTCTGCTCGCTATGAAGTTGCCCATTGTAGCCCTTTTCTCCGTAGCCAGTACCACTCCATCTCTGCAGACCAATCCAACCGTAGTTGTTCCTTTATACACCTTATCCTGTATTTCCCCTAACATTCTGATCACCAGAATTCGAAGAATTCGTTTGATGTTTTGAGCGTATAATGATATTTAAGCCTTTTTGAAGTTAAAAAATTAAACTTCTGCAAGTTTTTCAAACCACTCCTTCAACATTACGAACTGCTCGTGCGTATTAACTACGTCGGTTTCCATCGGACTCTTGAAGAAGAAAGCCATCTCCCTGACAACTCCGCTTACGCCCTTCTTCTTTGCGAAGAGTAGGAATCTTGCGATGTCCAAGATAAGCGGAGCAGCGACGATAGCATCTATGCCGTCCCATATGAAGTAGAATTTCATTTTGGTGCCTAAGAATCCTTCGAAGTGAATGAAGTCGAAAGCGGTTTTGTTATCCACCAAGCTTGGGAAGTACTCAATTTCCGTTATTGTGTAAGGTGAATATCCCATTATCTTTTCAAGGACTCTGTCCTTACTTATAACCTTGCTCTCCTTGTTCTCTCTGTGACTTAGTACCTTTCCGTCGTAATCTCCAAGGATGTTGTAGCTCATCCAACCCAAAATCTTGAGGTTTCTGTATGCGAACATCGGAGCTAAGGTGGTTTTAACGAGAGTTTCACCAGTTTTACCGTCGTTTCCTGCGTGAGGAACTCCCTTTTCTAAAGCAAGCTCCTTTAAAGCTGGTAAGCTTGATCCTACGCTTGGTGTGAAGTTTCCGTAAGGCAATCCAAGCTTCAGAGCAACGTATGCGTAGAGCATGCTTGCGGTGGCGTACTCCTTTACATCGTTGTCGAGCATCTCCTCAAAGCCTTCGATGGTTGTATGATACTTCTCGCTGAACTTTGGAACTGGCTCGGTTGAAGCGACGTTTATAACAACAGTCTCATCGTCGGCAAAAGCTTTTATATCCTTCTCGATTCTCTCTACAATTTCTCTCAACGTTAAGCCCTCATCCTCAAGTGTTTCAATCTTCCCAAGTTCCTTTATACCTTCCCCACAGTTTAGAGCGGTTCCCTTGCAAGCCTTTATCTTCTTGAGCTCGTCTCCTACCGCATCCAATATTTCCCTGTCGAAGTGCCTGTTCATCTCCCAGTGCTCCATTATGGCGTCGTAAGCTGTGGGAAGGGGTCTTATATCGTGTCCTGAGAACTCGAATTCAAGAGGAGCGTATTCCGAAATCTTCTTGAATGGCGGTAGCTCCGAAACCAAGCCAGTTTTATCGATTATTCCCTTCTCCAAGGCTTTTGCTCCGACCATCGCTGTGGTGGAGACTATACCATAAGCGCCTATCAGCCATACCTTCATGCTCATCACCTCCAAAAATTTGATCAGAATGTGAGAGTGCTTTTCGTTACACAATTCGAAAATCGTTTTAAAAATGTTTCGTAAGCCATCTTGTTCCTTTGGGCGTGTCTATGAGGATTATACCTCTCTCCCTTAGTTTTTCTCTGATTTTGTCCGCTTTTTCGAAATCTTTCTCCTTTCTTGCAATTTCTCTCTCCTTAATAAGCTCTATAAACTCTTTGGGGAGCGTAGGAATTCTTTCATAGTTTTCGAACAGTCCCAAGACTTTCGAGAAAGTCATAAAGGCATCAAAACAGCTTTCAAGCTCTCTCAAACTCATATCGTAGAGATTCCTGTTGATAGCCTTTGCAAAGGAGTGGAAAACCGCCAAAGCTTTAGGCGTATTCATGATGTCCATAGCTTTCTCAAATTCCTTTAAAAAGCTACTCGGATCGAATCCCATACCATTCCTGTCCTCTTCAAAGCTCTTCAATGCCGAAATCTCCATGTCCAAGTTGATAAGCGTGTTTTTGAGGTAGTTGTAGGAGTTTTTAGCTCTCTCAAGTGCCTTCTCGCTGTAGTCGAGCGGACTCCTGTAGAAAGCGGTTAGAAGAAAGTATCTCAGCACTTCTCCCCCGTAAACTTTCAAAACGTCCCTTATCTTAACTATGTTCCCCAAGCTCTTGCTCATCTTCTCTCCCTTGATCATCACAAAATCGCAGTGAATCCAATACCTAACTGGCTCCACTCCAAACAATGCATAGCTCTGTGCCCTTTCGTTTTCATGATGGGGGAAAATGAGATCCTTACCTCCTCCGTGAATGTCGAAGGGAACTCCCAAATATTTTGCGGACATCACACTGCACTCTATGTGCCATCCCGGTCTCCCGTAACCCCAAGGTGATTCAAATACGGCTTTAGCCTTGAAATCATCTTCCTTCGCTGACTTCCAAAGGGCGAAATCCTTTACGTCTCTCTTCTTGGGGTTAGGCTCTATCCTGTGTCTGTTCAACTCCTCCAAGCTCATTCCCGAAAGAATACCGTAGCTTTCGAAAGCTGGAACGTGGAAGTAAACGTCTTTCCCATGCTCATTCTCAACCTCGTAAGCGTATCCGAGCTCTATCAGCTTTTGAACCGCTTGAATTATATCCCGAATGTGATCCGTAACCTTCGGCATGTAGTCGGGAGTTTTAACATTTAAAGCGGACATATCCTTGAGAAATTCGGCGATAAACTTTTCAGCAATCTCTTTTTGAGTTTTACCCTCGCTAACAGCTCTCCTTACTATTTTATCGTCTACATCGGTAAAATTCTGGACGTAGATAACCTCATGCCCCTTATACTCCAAATACCTCCTCAGAACGTCAAAGAATACGAAAGTCCTTGCATGACCTATGTGCGAGTAATCGTAGGCTGTTATTCCACACACGTACATTTTCACAGTTTTTCCAAGCTTCAACTCCTCCATTCCTTTAGTTAAGGTGTTGTAGAGTCTCACGGGATCACCCCACGACTCAGTTAAATCCCTTGAAGATATACCTGTTTTTAGATTCATCGAACGTCGAGTTCTTCAAAATCCTTTCGAGCCATTCATCATCGATGACGAGGTAACCGAGTTCACTGCAAGCCTCGTAGAAATCCTTTGGTCTGATGTTGAGCCAATCGAAGCTCTTTAGCTCCGACTTCCTCACGACTCTGAAGGGCTTACCGTTCACGTCTATTCTAATCGTCCTCTTGGGCAATTCCCTTCTGAGCCTCCACTTGGCTACGAGATGAGATTGAACAGCCCTTATAGCCTTTTCAACATCCTCACCGTCCAAAACGACCCTCAAAACTATCTCTACTATCGTGTTCAGTCTATCTGGAACTCCTATAACGTCTCCCCTAAGTTCTATCCTCATCGACTTAAAATCGATGCCTTCTCTCCTCAAATTCTCGCCGATTTTCGAAGTCCATCCCCTCTTGTTTCCCGTTTTATCCACTATACCCCCGATTATGTAGCATTCCGCTTTCTGTCCTTCAAAAATCTCGTCTCCATTCGGATCGAGCAGTATGACATCTTTCAAACCTTTCTCCTTGATGAATTTTGCAGTTGAGGAATAAAACACGCCAACTCCGAAATCTTTGTGAGTTATTATCAACCTTTCATCCCACATGAACTTTCTTACCACTCCTAAGCACTGCTGAATCTGAAGCTTGAGCTTCTTCTTCTCTTTCTCCGTGTGAAAGTCGTAGAACGAGCAATCGATGACTATAAACGGAAAATCCTTTGCCTTTTCAAGCAGATCGTCCCTCGTTAGAATGGGGTCATCGCACTTACCTACGTAAGCTGGATTTTTGCATCCATCTATATTGAAAACCTTCCCCCTCAAGCCTTTACAAACATCAGCTTTGCCCATCGCAACGAGATAAGCCATCGATTGAAGGGGATCATCGCTTTCTGTTATCCTTCTTATCTCTGTTGATATGCAATCTACTCCCAACTCCTTCAAAGTTTTTACGAACACGTCTTTGAGCCTCATGGAGAATTTTATGGTACACACGATATTTTCTTATCGATCTCGCAACAACTCCCGCTATAAGTATAAAGCCGATTATAACGAGAATTGAGTAGTCTTTGAAGTGTTTCGTCAGGTAAATTGAAACGGTTGCTATGAAAAGGGAACTCGTAAAAGATGCGCTAACTATCGTTAGAAACAGCTTTAAATTATCCAAACCGAGTAACCTACCGATGATACTTGCAGTTGTACTGCCAGTTCCCTGAAAGGGTATGAAGACGAATATGAAAAGTCCCAAATGCGTGTTCTTCGCTAAGTCGTACTCTTCTATAAACTTCTTGGCTTTCTCTTCAAGCTTGAGAATGATCTCGCCAATCTTCGGAATCATCAGAACTATGTCGAAGTTCCAGATGATGAAGAAAGCTGTAAAGGCATCGGTTGCGGTTATCAGCAGTATCGTTATGACAACGGCGAACGCTCCATAATCGCTCAAGTATGAAACCATTAGAGGTATTATACTCTCTTTACCGGCTGGAGGTATGAAGTAAGCTATCAGAAATCCCGCCAGCTTGTATCCGAATACCTTGAGAATTGAATAAACCAAAAATGCGTACAGTATCGGTGGAACAATAAGTAGGATTAGTTTTTTAAGTATCTTTTTAAATGTCAACCCCATCCCTCCAGACGTAGAACCTTTCATTCTTGTAGTTTATCAGCCTACCGCTGTAGAATTCGTTTCCGAAGGGTCTTATCAAAACGTCCGCATTGACAGTTTTCGCTACTCTAAGTATGTACGGAACAATTTCTGGTGGAGGTCTTATCGAGTATATCAGACTCGAATCGGAGTATATTTCCAATTTGGGTGCGGTTACGTCATCGATGTAGAACTCCACATCCTCTATTGGAATGGGTTTTATATCCGTTACAACAACTTTAAAGCCGTTTTCTTTCAGTTTTAGAGCTACGATCCAGTTGTAACCGATGCCAACCTCAACAACCTTTCCGCTGTAACGCTCGGATACGTATTCCGCTATCGGCAACACAAGTTTTTAATTTTGAAAAGTATTATAACGTTTTGTGTTGAGCGTGATGATAAGAGAGTACCGTGTGAAAGATTTTAGAGATATAATGGAGATAGATAAAGAGGCGTTCTCTCCACGCAATCCCGTTTACGACGTTTATATCTATGTAACTTACGGTAGCGACTTACTCGTTGCTGATATAGGTGGGAAAGTAGTCGGTTACGTAGCTGTGATGGATATAGATAGGGAAACTTCCAAGATTGTATCTTTAGCTGTTAAGAAAGAGTTCAGAAGAAAAGGAATAGGATACAAACTACTTTCAACCGCTATAGAGAGGTGTAAGGAGAGGGGAAAGAAGAAGGTGATGCTCGAAGTGAGGATTTCCAATTACCCCGCTCAAAATTTGTATAAAAAAATTGGTTTTAAGATTGTTGATATAATCCCAAACTACTATCAAGACGGTGAGGATGCTTACCTCATGGTTTTAGATCTGACTCAATCGAATCAAGAAGCTCCCTTATCTTAGGATTGTTTAGGAGTTCACTTGCGTGTTTGTCTTTAAATATCTCGTATATTCCCTTACACAAGAGGAGTATAGCCCTTTTATGATCTGCTTTGCTTTTATGGATGTGTACTGGGTGTACGCCCAATTCGTCATACAACTTGAAGTGTCCGTTCGCAACACCCGCGTTTTCGAAGAATCTCTTGACATTAAAAAGAGCCAGGTGCAGTAAAACCATTTCTTCCTTGTGCATGGGCATCACCACTACCCAACAGTTGGATATAGGATAAAAAAACTTATTGCTCGAAAAACACGTTTACATACAATACCATATGTATTTATTTGTATTAAATCTCATGATCGATCATTTGTTTTTATGCCAAAATCCTTAAATACTGTCATGTTTAAAAACCAATCAAGCCAGGGTGGCAGAGTGGCCATGCGGGGGACTGCAGATCCCCTGACCCCGGTTCAAATCCGGGCCCTGGCTTTTTCCTTTTATGTATGATCAGCTAACGATCCTTGAGTACCTTCTAACGAGTTTACAGAAGGAACAAACTTC